>DAVZKO010000098.1:0-10630 GCA_052272205.1 Schaedlerella sp.
AAGTGTCTTATATCCCCATAGCTAAAGCAAGGGGTTTTACGACACACTGGATAATCCAAGAAATTCAATTGTATCCTTACTTCGCATCCAGTTTTTAATCACATCTTTCGGCTCATCACTCTTATATCTTGCAATATCCGTCAACGAAATAAATTCGTTCTCAAAATCTGTTGTATAAATTCCAATGTCTATCCCATTTGCATGAATTGTATCTTTAATGATTTTTGACATTATTCTCCTCCGTTTCTTTCATCAACTCCTCATACTTAAGCTGATACCCGATAAGTCTCGGAATATATTCCGGAGGAGTTCTTCTCGCTGCCTCCCAATCTTCTAATGTACGAACAGGGATGCCCGTATGTTTTGAAAATTCCTTACGAGTCATCCCTGTACTTTCTCTCAATTCTTTTATTACTTTAGCCGTATCCATAGCATTCACCTCGCAATGCGTTATTTTTATATACACTATATCACATATAAAAATGTTTCGCAATGCGTGATATACCATTTTTCTGCGACTAAAATTAGCTTTATCCAAGCTGTCCTTGCTTAACGCAAATCCCCCTTTTTCTTTCTATAACAATCCCGCAAACAGTCTCATAAACAACTGTCCTAACCGCAGATATGCACTCCGGCCCGTACGATATTTTTCTGTCACTTCCCGACAATCCTTCATTGTTGTTTCCAGATCATTTCTTATATCGAATACAGACTGACAATCTGCCATAAAACATCCATTTTCAAAATGATGATACAGACTCCTGTAATCCAGATTGATCGTTCCGCAGGTTGCCATACAGTCATCTGCCACACTCATCTTGGCATGGCAAAAGCCAGGTGTCCACTCATAGATTTTTACCCCATGTTTAACCAGTCCATGATAAAAAGAACGCGTAATACTATAGATAAATTTCTTGTCCGGAATTCCAGGTGTGATGATTCTGACATCAACTCCTCGTTTTGCAGCAAGGCACAGAGCATGTGTCATTTCATCGGTAATAATCAAGTACGGCGTCATAAACCAGCAGTATTTTTCCGCTTTATTCGCCATACTAATGTAAACTTCTTCGCCTACCTGCTCCCCATCCATCGGACTGTCTGCATAAGGCTGTACAAATCCACTCTGTTTTGCCTGATAATCTGACTTTGGAAGATACTTCGTAAAATCTGTATCATTTTTATCTTTTTCACTGACAGCATTCCACATTTCTAAAAATGTTATCGTCATGGATTGAACCGCTTCACCTTCCAATCGGATACCGGTATCTTTCCATTGTCCATATGGATGTGTATAGTTAAAATACTCATTTGCCAGATTATATCCTCCTGTAAAACCAACTTTTCCATCAATGACTGTAATCTTTCTATGGTCACGATTGTTCAAAAACATATTTAATCCAGGCATAAATGGATTGAATACTCTACATTTGATTCCAAGCTGTTCCATCTTCTTGACAAAATCTGTATTGATAAATCCTATCGAACCCATGTCATCATAGAACACACGAACTTCCACATCCGCTTTTACACGCTCCACCAATACTTCCTGAAGTTGTTGCCATGCTCTGTCATCTTCTATTGCATGATATTCCATGAAAATGAATTTCTCCGCTTTTGACAAATCCTTAAGCTGTGCATTCAAACCTTTTATCGCTTCATCATAATATGTAATATCTGTATTCTGATACACCGGATACTGTGCGTTCCTCTGAATATACGCGCTGATATTCCCTGCTTTTGGAATTTTTCCCTTGATTTTTTCCATACACTCCTTATTTTCCGGGAGTAATGGTAACAGCTCACTGTCGATATCCACATATCGCTGTTTCATTTTCCGCGTACCGCCATTTAATCCAATCAACATATACAATGTCACACCCATAATCGGAAATATAAGAATCAAAATAATCCACGGCGTTTTCATAGACGATGTTTTATCTGATGAATACAACAGTAAAACCAAAATCCCGGCGAATAATCTGGTAATCAGATTGACTATCTCTGCGTATTGATTCAGCCTTGTAATCATAGCTAAAATAAAAACTGCTTCTAATAGAATACAAAGTATGGAAAAACATAATCTTTTGACACCATTCTTTGTTATCGCCCTTCCCTCTAAAGTATCATTCTTCATACAAACTTTCTCCTCCTGATATTACATTTCTATATTTTCTACCCTATGATTACTTAATATATACTTTGCAGATGGTTCTGTCCAGTTGTAGTTACTGTTCATAGAAAGCCTGTAAACAGTTTTGCATTAATTGTTAACCCTTATCTCTTTTATGGTTGACAATCATCTTTTCACATGTTAAAGTATGCCTTGTATTTAATGAAAACAATATTTAACACAGGGAAAGAGAGGATTTCTAATGATATCAGAACACCACGCATCTACAGATCCACAGCTTTCGCGTAAAGAGGCCATTGAGATACTGAACACGCCTGACGAAAAGCTGGATGAACTGATTGCAAGAGCAGAAAAGTTGCGCCGAAAATACAAAGGAAATCATGTAAGTATTCATATTCTTACCAATGCCAGAAGTGGTAACTGCTCACAAGATTGTGCTTATTGCGCCCAGTCTTGTCGTTCAAAAGCCGATATCGATAAGTATAAATGGGTAGCTGATGAGAAATTATATGCAGACAATGATTTCGTAGCTGAACATCATTTGTCTCGCCATTGTATCGGATTAAGCGGAATGAAATTTAATGATGAAGAAATTGAAGAACTGGCAAAGAAAATTCGAAAAATGAAGGAACAGGGAACTCACCTCTGCTGCTCGATTGGATTTCTTACAGAGAAACAGGCTCTGATTTTAAAAGAAGCAGGTCTTGATCGAATCAATCACAATCTGAACAGCAGCCGTTCTTATTATCCGAATATCTGCTCTACTCACACATTTGACCAACGCATTGCAAATATCAAGATGCTTCAGAGACTTGGTTTTGAAATTTGCAGTGGTGGAATCATTGGTATGGGTGAGAGCAAGGAAGATGTTGTTGACATGCTTCTGGAACTTCATGAGATTCGTCCGGAGGCACTTCCGATCAACTTTCTGCTTCCAATTCCGGGAACGCCTCTGGAACACGCAGATATGTCTGCTCTTACAACAGCTTACTGCATGAAAGTTCTCTGTCTTGCAAGACTTTTAGTTCCACAGTCAGATATCCGCTGTGCTGCAGGACGAGAGGTCTATTTTAAAGGAGAAGAGAAAAAGCTTCTCAGTGTCGTTGATTCTATCTTCGCTTCCGGTTATCTGACCGCCGACGGACAAGGAATCAAAGATACAATCCAGGCAATCGAGGATGCCGGTTTTACTTATGAAATTGAATCAGCATAAAAAGGAGAGTTTACTACTATGACAACTGAAAATACAAAGACACAAACATTACGGACAACAAACACTTATGCGATGGTCGTGACCGCACTTATGGCTGCTGTCACCTGCATTCTTGCACCATTATCTATTCCGATTGGACCAGTCCCAATCTCTCTTACCAATTTAGCTATCTATCTTTCCCTCTATCTGCTGGACTGGAAAAAGGGAACTTTAAGCTATTTGATCTACTTGTTACTCGGATTTGTCGGACTTCCTGTATTCTCTGGATTTACAGGTGGGCTCACAAAACTCGCAGGACCAACCGGTGGATATATTATCGGCTTTATCCCAATGGCAATCATTGCAGGTATTATCATTGACAAATTCAACAACCGCGGAATTCAGCTTCTTGGAATGATCGTTGGTACTGTAATCTGCTATGTATTCGGAACTGTATGGTTCTGCTTCCAGGCAGGATACACTGTAAGTGCCGCACTTGCAGTCTGTGTTATTCCTTTTATTCCTGCTGACCTGTGCAAAATGGTTATTGCAATGATCATCGGACCTATGATTCGCCAAAGACTGGATCATGTTGTTCGTTAAATGAATATGAAAATATTTACAATATAAAAAGAGCAAGGGGAATGTCCCCATGTCATTTGGATAAGAATGACATGGGGACATTCCCCTTGCTCTTTTTACATATTCTCTCGGTACAGACAGCACACGCTTTCAACATCGTTTTGTGTGAACAACAAACAGGCCATCTCAACATTATAGTTTTCCAAATATTTTATTAATAAATCTCCAACGTCTCTTCCATATACTTTCTGAAAGAATTATCCCCGTTCCAAAAGCCAAGACGGATTCCATCAATACCTCTCGTTAACAAGACATAATATTGATTCAAAATATAGCAAGAAGAGTTTCAAGATTATACGACAAAACTGAAATTGATCTGTCTTCAAACATAAGCTTGTATTTATACTCCACTGCACCTGGCGTGATTGCATCATCCGTAGAAATATCAATCTTAAAAGGTTGTCTCATTCGTTCCAGATTAGCTTCTATCATCATCCTAATGCCAGGATAATCAAATTCTTCCATGGTAACCGGATTTACTGTCAGCGAATACATTCATATTCAACGAATAAAATGTTCCTGCTTTTCACATTATATTTTCTCTTTATCTAAGCTTCCAACGCATTGCGAATCTCACTGACCATCTCCACATATTCCTCATCAGACAAGAATTTTTCTCCCGGGTTCATGGCGAATACACCACCCCACTCGTACTCATCCTTGTATTTCGGAACAAGGTGGAAATGCAGATGATGCCCTGTGTCTCCATATGCACCGTAGTTTATCTTCTGTGGATGATATAGCTCATGGATTGCATTTGCAACTTTTGCGATATCTTCCATATATACAGCACGTTCCTCGGCAGTCAGTTCTACCAGCTCACTGACATGCTTTTTATGTGCTACAATGACTCTTCCAGGATGGCTCTGCTCTTTGAACAGATATACTTTTGAAGACTCCAGCTCACAGATCTTGATTCCAAAGGCATCTACAAGCTCGCCTTCCATACAATATGCACAATTCTGATCTAACATTGCTCTTCCCTCTCTTTATAAATCAAATCCGAAATATCTTACTGCGTTGTTATAGGAAATTCCTTTTACAATCTTCTCCAGCACTTTGTAGTCTGCCGGATACTCACCGTTCTCTACCCAGCCGCCGATCAGTTCACACATAATTCTTCTGAAATATTCATGTCTTGTGTAGGATAAGAAGCTTCTGGAATCTGTCAGCATACCGATGAAGTTGCCGAGCAGTCCCAAGTTTGCCAGAGAAGTCATCTGCTCTGTCATACCTGTCTTGTTGTCATTGAACCACCATCCGCTTCCCTGCTGGATCTTTCCGATGTTGGAAGAATCCTGGAAACATCCAATGATTGTTCCGATTGATGCGTTATCATTCGGATTCAGAGAATACAGAATGGTCTTTGGAAGTTCATCTGTCTCTGCCAGTGCATTCAGGTAATCTGCCATCTCAGAAGATGGAGCAAAGTTATTGATACAGTCAATTCCTGCATCCGGTCCCAATTCATTGAATATGCGGAGGTTGTTATCTCTCTTTACACCATAGTGTAACTGCATTACCCAGTTTTTCTTATGATATTCTTTTCCGAGTGCAATCATGTATGCTGTCTTGAACTGTAATTCTTCCTGACGTGTTACAGTCTCTCCTGTCAGTCTCTTTGCAAAGATCTTCTCAATCTCTTCCTCTGTTGCAGGAACATGCATTACATATTCCAGACCATGGTCGGAGATCGTACATCCATTTGCCGCAAAGAAATCCATCCGATTCTTCAGTGCATCGATCAATGTCGCAAAGCTTTCCACTTTGATTCCGCTCACTTCACTGAGTTTTGCAAGATAGTCCAGGTAATCCGGTTTTTCCAGATTCATCGCCTTGTCCGGTCTCCACGCCGGAAGTACCTGTACATCAAATGTATCGTCTTCTGCGATCTTCTTATGCCATTCCAGTGAATCAACCGGATCGTCTGTTGTACAAACCAGTGTAACATTGGACTGCTTGATCAGATTTCTTGCTGTCATATCTGACTGCTGCAGCTTCTCATTGCAGAGATTCCATACTTCCTCTGCAGTCTCACTGTTCAGACTGCCTTCGTATCCGAAATAGCGTTTCAGCTCCAGATGACTCCAGTGATACAGCGGATTGCCGATTGCCATCTCCAGTGTCTCTGCCCATTTCTGGAACTTCTCGCGATCTGTTGCATCTCCTGTCACATAACGCTCCTCCACACCGTTGGAACGCATCTGACGCCATTTATAATGATCGCCGCCAAGCCATGCCTGTGTAATATTTTCAAATTTTCTGTCTTCATAGATTTCCTGTGGATTCAGATGACAGTGATAATCCAGAATTGGCATCACCTCTGCATACTCATGATACAGTTTCTTTGCTGTCTCTGTAGATAAGAGGAATTCTTCATCCATAAATTTTTTCATATGTTTACCCTGCTCTTTCCGAGTTTAATACTATTCATTATTTTAAGAATATTCTGAAAATGGTGAGCAAAGGGGTCTGACCCCTTTGCTTCTTACTTACCCTACATACTTCTTCAATGTTTCACGAATTGCTCCAGGTCCTGCGATCAATTCCTTGAAGTAACCGCATACAGTCTCAGCCATGCCGACTTCATACAGGTTTACACCAAAGATTTCTGCATTTTCCAGAATCGGTTTTACAGCTGCTTCTACATCGCATTCTTCCCCAAGCTTAATTCCTGCAACATATGGGCATACTGTATCAAGCAGCGGATCTGAGCTAAGCTCGAATGCTTTTCCACTGTCATCTACTCCCATCAGGTATCTGAGCCATCCTGCGAATACAAGCGGGATCAGTTTCAGATCTGCAACATTGAGGTTCTCGTCTTCTGCATATGCTTTGATGGTCTCACCGAAACGGATTGCAAGCTTCTGTGATGTATCTGTTGCAATTCTCTGCGGTGTATCCGGCATAAACGGGTTCGGTACACGTACATTCAGTACAGTATCGATGAATTCCTTAGGATCCAGGATTCCAGGATTTACAACAACCGGAAGTCCCTCTTTGTATCCGACAACCTCTACCAGTTTCTTCAGTTCTGTATCTTTCATCTCATCGGAAATCTTCTCGTATCCGAGCAGGCATCCGTAAATAGCAAGGCATGTATGCAGTGGGTTCAGGCATGTGCAGACTTTCATCTTCTCCACTTTGTCTACTGTCTCACGGTCTGTGAACATCAGTCCGCCTTTTTCCAGCTCCGGTCTCCCGTTCGGGAAGTCGTTCTCGATTACGAGGTACTCTGTCTCCTCTGCATTTACAAACGGTGCAACGTAAGTATTCTTAGAAGTGATGACCGGCTCAAGCTCTTCCACGCCGTCTTCCATCAGGATTGCTTCTACAGATGCATCCGGTCTCGGTGTAATCTTGTCGATCATGCTCCATGTAAAGGATACTTTATCGGAATTGATGTATGCACCAAATCCAGCTTCTGCTTTTCCGTTCTCAGCCCATTTTTTTGCAAATGTGTTGATTGCGGCAAACAGCTTATCTCCGTTGTGTGAGCAGTTATCTGTGCTGACCATTGCCATCGGTTTCTCACCTGCTTTGTATCTTGCATACAGAAGGGAAGTTACTTTTCCCATGTAGCTTGCCGGTTTCTCCGGACCAGCCACGAAGTCTGCTGCCACGTCAGCGAGCATCTCACCTTTTCCGTTTACAAGGCTGTAGCCTTTTTCTGTAATGGTAAATGTAGCCATCTGCAGAGAGTCTTTCTCAAAAATCTCTTTCAGTCTGCCATAAGCAGCATCATTGCCAGAATCCAACGGCAGTGCCTCTGCAACACTGGCAACAACAGTCTTATCAATATTTCCGTCTGCTTTCAATGTTGCAACAATTCCAAGATTATCATGTGGTGCATACATTTTCTCAACGATTTCATAATCGAATCCTTCTGCTACAACAAGACCTCTGTCAAGAGAACCATCATTGAGCATGTTCTGCACTACATTTGCATGGAATGCACGGAACAGGTTTCCTGCTCCAAAATGAATCCAAAATGGATTTTCTTTTGTAGCAGCAACCATCTCTGCCACATCATACTTTGGAAGATTGTACCCTTTCTCTTCCCACTGTGCTCTATTTTCTGAAATATCTTTCAAATTTAATTTCATTTCTCGCTGACTCCTTTCAACATCTGCGCAGCCGCGAATTCCTCTCGCAGCCACGCGCCCCCACAGTTACGCCATTTCTATTTATTTACGTGTCTGAGATTTCTCAATTGCCTCCCAGAGTCCGTTCAGGTAAGTTGCTCCAAGTGCTCTGTCATACAGTCCGTATCCTGGCATTGCAACCTCATCCCAGATCATACGTCCGTGGTCAGGACGGATCGGTCCTGTAAATCCGATATCATACAGAGCTTTCATGATTTCGTACATATCAAATGTTCCGTCACTTGACAGGTGAGCTGCCTCTTCGAAGTTCGTCGGTGTGATGAACTTCAGGTTTCTTACGTGTGCAAAATGAATTCTTCCTTTCAGGGAACGAATCATGTCCGGAAGATCATTTTCCAGATTTGTTCCGTATGAACCGGAGCAGAATGTTACACCGTTGTGCGGGTTGTCAACCATCTGCATCATACGAAGGATGTTTGTCTTGTTGATGATGATTCTAGGAAGACCGAATACGCTCCATGCCGGATCATCCGGGTGAATTGCCATATTGATGTCGTACTCATCACATACAGGCATAATTTTCTCAAGGAAATATTTCAGGTTCTCAAACAATTTCTCATCATCGATGTCTTTGTACATCTCGAACAGTTCTTTTACACGTGCCATACGCTCCGGCTCCCAACCAGGCATTACTGTTCCGTTCATGTCGCCTGCGATAGACTCAAACATATTTTCAGGATCAATTGCATCTACAGCTTCCTGTGTGTAAGCAAGTACAGTAGATCCGTCCGGTCTTACTCTTGCCAGCTCTGTACGTGTCCAGTCAAATACCGGCATGAAGTTGTAACATACAAGATGAATATCCTCTTCCCCAAGATTTCTCAATGTCTCAATATAATTCTCGATGTACTGATCTCTCTCCGGTGCTCCTGTCTTGATCGCATCGTGAATGTTTACACTCTCGATACCTGCAATGTGAAGTCCTGCCTCTGCAACTTCTTCTTTCATTGCACGGATACGCTCTCTGCTCCATACTTCCCCAGGTTCTGTATCATATAAAGTTGTGATGACTCCTGTCACTCCAGGAATCTGTCTGATCTGTTTCAGTGTTACTGTGTCAAATTTTGATCCGTACCATCTCAATGTCATTTCCATAAGGCTTTGTCCTCTCTTTCATAAGGCTTGTTTTATTTGATGAGGTCATTATATCTGCTTGTACACCAAAAGCCAATTGATATACTTGTTGTATACATTGTAAAAATTGCGGTTGCGTGTTATTCTGAAAGAGGGTTTTGAAATCGGTCGAATCCATCGGAGAATATTGTCCTGCATTCTCGCTCGGCTGAACATTCCGATGAGCCGAATAAAGCAAAACTTGTTTCAAGAAGGAGTATCCTATGAGAAAGAATTTACAGACTACGTTTAGTACACGACAGTATATGTTGTCCAAAGACTATGAGATTTATTACTATAATGATAGTAGTTTTTGCGGGGTCTCGGAGCATGCGCATAATTACTATGAGTTCTATTTGCTTTTGGAGGGAGATGTTTCTATCGAGATTGACGGTAGCGTTCATCCGCTGACGAGTGGGGATGTGATTTTAATTCCGCCGAAGACACCGCATCATGCATTGATTCACAGTGAGGATGTGCCTTACCGCAGATTTGTATTCTGGCTCAGTGAGGAATATTGCAATCAATTGCTGGCATTATCTCCGGATTATGTGTATGTGATGCAGCATGTTACACTGACCAAGAAGTATATTCATCATTATGATATCATCGGCTTCAATGCACTGCAGTCGAAGGTTTTTCGTCTGATCGAGGAGATTCATTCCGATCGTTTCGGGAAAGCTGCAAAGGTTTCTCTCTGTGTGAATGATCTGATCCTGCATTTGAACCGTTCGATTTATGAGATGGAACATCCGCAGACTCCGCGTGAAGAGCTGAGTCTGTATCAAAATCTGATTCAATATATTGAGCGGCATCTCGACGAAGAATTAACATTGGACCGGCTTGCTGGGAAATTCTATGTGAGCAAGTACCATATCGCACATATTTTCAAACAGAATCTCGGATTGTCGGTACATCAGTATATAATGAAGAAACGCCTCGCGATGTGTCAGGCTGCAATTCTTAGCAGCATGAACATCAGCGAAGCGTATCTGTTGTGCGGATTTAAGGATTATTCCAGTTTCTTCCGGGCATTCAAGCGAGAGTATGGAATGTCTCCGAAGGAATATAAAGAGGTGTTCTCCCAGGAACAGCACTAATCCATTACTCCTTATATGCTGATGAGCAGTGTTTATAATACAGAACCAGCATCACACTTAAGGAGAATGGGATTAAATTGTCCGCATTGCCCATCCAGGATCATTTGAATCGCTGTGTCATGATCAAATGCTTTCTTGTTTCTCCGAGAATCTCCTTCAATATGTCCCTGTTTAATTTTGAATCATCTACAATCAGGATTTTTTGTCTTTTATCCATATTTTTTATTACCTTTATCCCTGATTCTGAATTCAAAGGCAGTAAATCCCTTTCTGTTACATGGTTTCT
>DAVZKO010000099.1:0-10580 GCA_052272205.1 Schaedlerella sp.
GATGGCGAGGAGGTACAAGGATATTTCAACTCACATCCTCACAAGGAGGATGACCTGGTAGATGACTTCGGATTCTGCGTCAGAGTCATTTCAACTCACATCCTCACAAGGAGGATGACTGGCTCCGGTAATGGCTGCCATGCGATAATTCTCATTTCAACTCACATCCTCACAAGGAGGATGACCTCCGAACTTCATCTCGATGTACAGTCCGCAGTATTTCAACTCACATCCTCACAAGGAGGATGACGATTGTTGATCGCGTCTGTAGTGTCGCGTACTGTATTTCAACTCACATCCTCACAAGGAGGATGACCATTTCGTCCTTTTGAGTGGTGGCAGAAATTTTCGATATTTCAACTCACATCCTCACAAGGAGGATGACCTCCGAACTTCATCTCGATGTACAGTCCGCAGTATTTCAACTCACATCCTCACAAGGAGGATGACGATTGTTGATCGCGTCTGTAGTGTCGCGTACTGTATTTCAACTCACATCCTCACAAGGAGGATGACCAATCAGAGGTGCGACCTTCTGCGGAACGGACAATTTCAACTCACATCCTCACAAGGAGGATGACCAATTCCAGAATTTGCACTGGTCGCTGTTCATTATTTCAACTCACATCCTCACAAGGAGGATGACTGTTTCCATCTTCGTCCTGATCCGCTTTGCAGATATTTCAACTCACATCCTCACAAGGAGGATGACGCTTTCGTAAAATGCGTTCCACTCTGATTCTGAATTTCAACTCACATCCTCACAAGGAGGATGACTTATATTTTTACACTTAATCGTTGATGTTCTGTATTTCAACTCACATCCTCACAAGGAGGATGACGCGGTCGCACCTGCTAGAAAGTGCGTGGATGGTATTTCAACTCACATCCTCACAAGGAGGATGACATAAGTCCAGTTCTTCATCTTCGGACATTGGATTATTTCAACTCACATCCTCACAAGGAGGATGACGTATCAGAGACATCTCAAGTGCCGGATATAGGCATTTCAACTCACATCCTCACAAGGAGGATGACGCTCCCGTTGTAGGATGCCCCCCCTCTGCTGATATATTTCAACTCACATCCTCACAAGGAGGATGACACGGTAACTAACACATAACTAACAGGTAACTAACATTTCAACTCACATCCTCACAAGGAGGATGACAAGGCGTTCTGACAGTTTTGCAAGTTCTGTGACGTATTTCAACTCACATCCTCACAAGGAGGATGACGCTGAAAGCAAAGCGGCAGCAGGAAACAATCAGCATTTCAACTCACATCCTCACAAGGAGGATGACAGCAATTTTAAACAAAAATCTCCAATTTAAAATTGCATAATATGTCAACAATAGACATATCACACCCATTGTTGACATATTATTTTTATTTTCATATATATTTCTAAGCCTAATTTTTCTCCTTTTCTGGTGCGAATGTCCCACGAAATTTATGTGCACTTATCATTCGCACTAGAATATCAACGTATCCTTAACATCAAAACCAGGCTTAGCGCCAATATGTTCTACTTTATTTTTGTATTTTTCACCAAGATAATAAAATCTAAGGCTATCTACCTCTTTATCTATAATGTTCTCCAAAATATTTTTTACTTGTCTACATTTGGTTGCATCCATTTGACATTCAAATACAGAGTTCTGTACTCTCTGTCCATAATTAGTACATTCTTTTGCGACTTTTCTCAAGCGTTTTCTCCCCGCTGCTGTTTGAGTATTTACATCATATGTAATCAAAACTAACATCTTTCCACCTACTTCCAGAAAAACGGAGGGTATTCATCTAAATCTCCTCTTAAATACCTAGCTAATAACATACTCTGCACATAAGGAGCCATTCCCCACTCTATTTTTTCATCTAAAAATGGATGTTTAATGGTTTCCTGCTTCTTAGATTGCCACGCTGATAAGAAAGCCTTTCTTCCTTCATCTGTCATAATAATCGCACCATTTTCTTTTTTTATGAAATATTTTTCTTTCATAATCTTTTTGTTAATCAGTGTCAGTACAAATCTATCTACCATAACACTACGGAATTCTTCCATAAGATCTAGTGCCAATGACATTCGACCGGGACGGTCTGTATGGAAAAAGCCTACATATGGGTCCAATCCTACCGTTTCCAATGCACCTCCACACATTCCGGCCAATAGCGAATATCCGAATGACAGCATCGCATTTACATTATCCAATGGCGGTCTTTTATTTCTCCCATGGAAATAAAAATCGTCTTTTTGCTGCAAAATCAAATCGTCAAATACCGAAAAATATACCGAAGCTGCTTCTCCTTCCAATCCAAGTAGTTCCTCTGCATTTTCACATTCTCTTATTTTTCCCATACTCTGAGCTAAAAACGCTGACTTTTTCTTTATCGTTTCCACATCTAAACGCAGCGCATAATCTCTTGCAGCCCTCTCCAGAATCCACCTTGAATTATATACTTTTCCCAGGATAAAGTTTCTTGCTATATGTACACTTTCTTCTTGATTATCACTAATTCTATATTGTTGTTTTCTTAATGTAACATTTCCTTTTACTTCACCTGTAACTCGGGCTAGAAATCTTCCATTTCCAGACATGAAAGACAAATCAATATTCCGCTGTGCACATACTCCCATAAGCGCCGGACTTGCTCCTGTATAGCCAAATGTAATTATCGCTTGTAAATTATGTAATGGAATTCTTCCGATTTCTTTTTGTTCTTCCAAAACAACAACATTTTCTCCGTCTAAAGACAAATATTTATTTCCAGATGTCACATACAACGTATTTAAAAGTCTTTTCATACTTTTTCCTCTTCTGAAATGATTTTATCAATATATCCGGAAACCGACTTCTTCTTATTTAGAACAGGGAGACAAATATCTTTTAATGAGCATGCATTACATTTTTTACTTATTTTCACTTTTGGAGTATATCGTTGCTCATAATACTTATGCATTTCCGCAAATATTTTCCTGACTTTTTCTCGTATTTCATCTGTAAATTCTACTTTCATACGATGCTTCGTCTCTCCATAGTAAATATAGCCATATGGTATTGTGCAACATAACATTTCTTCTAAACATAATGCCTGTGCCGTTACTTGAAGGATATCCGAATCATCCGTTTTCGGCTTTCCTCTTTTATATTCTATCGGAACTACTTTATAAAATCCTTCTTTTCCGGACAAACTGATTCCATCTTGTGCTTTATGAAATTCTACTACATCACATTCGCCGCTCACTCCCATTTCTCGGGAGTGAATCGGCATTGCTCTCACAACTATCAAATCCCCTCTTTTTTCTTTAAGACTTGCATCGTGAGCATTTTCATGAAGAATCTTCCCTTCCACTGTTCTGACATTTTCCTGCCATTGTAGTTCTATATACGCTAGTGCCCATTGTCTCCTGCAAAATTCAAAATGCTGAATTCCGGATAATTGAAGAAAGTCTTCTTCCTTATACAAATTAAAATTCCTCCGGTTGTTTACATCCTTCTACATTCCATGAAATCTCGTAATCCTCGAATTCTCTCGGATGTTCTTTTTTTGCTTCAATTGTAAATCCTCTTTGAATCTTACCACTGGAAACCGCCGGTGTTTTCTCATCATGCTGCCACCAGTACATTTTGCAAACTTCCATACTTCCTTCCGGTCTTGCAGAAGATGCATCATTCTCAAATAATGTCTTCAATGCTTCTTTTAATACTTCCGCATCTTCCTGACTAAAACCTGTTTTTTCAGCAAGCTGCACATTTACACTTCCCATTACCTTATATACTGCAAATCCGACTCTGTGTTTTGTTCCCATCGTATCGGAAGCTTTACTTTCTTTCCCTGATTCACTATTCACACTTTTTGTAATCTGCATGCTGATAATATCGATCGGTGATAAACTTACTGCCTGATGAATGGAAACAGGACCTCGCACCCCGAAAGACACTGGAATTCCTTTAAATGCAAAAACCTGACCAAAGGCTCTTACATCCAGCCATTCTTTGCATGCAATTGCTGCACAATCATCACGATTTGCATTTTTCTTATTTGCCATCTCCGCTTTTAATTCCGCACAACTATCTGCTCGGTCTTTTAAACTGGTGTAAGCATCATCCGTTCTGTCATCTGACTGAACAAAAATCTTCTGTCCCAAATCTTGAAAACGATTTCTAATTTTTCTCTTAATACATACATCTGAAATTTCTCCAAGACCATCCATGTTAATACGCGGACGATTCCCGTTTAATGGGTCTCCGTTTGGGTTTGCATTGCTTGCACTGATAAATAATGTAAAATCAATTTTTCCTTTTAATTCGCTCATGGTCTGCTCCTCCTCTTTTTACTCTTCTGAACTCTCTTCTTTTTCTTCAGATTTCTCTTTCTTTAATTTCAAATCATATGCCTGATTATGGAAACCAAGCAGATATAAGCCTTCTAACCTACTATTATTAGTAAATGTGCTTTTATCAAATAGCTCATCAATCTCATGCAATAGATTTTCGTAAAATGTCCTTTTTGCAATATCTAACTTGTTCAAATATGGTCGAATATTTTCCTCTATAACTTTCCACGTTTCATATGGCCTTTGAGAGAAAGTGCTCATATATCTTTTTGCATTCGTGACTCTTCCGCTGTCTTTCTCATCATATGTTAAATATTCAATTCGATCTGCTACCGCCAGCAATCTTCCGTACAGATAATTTCTATCTGTTTCTTTTTTATCTAATGCCACGTTCCATTCCTCCTTATATCTATCCTTTTTATCCTTTTTCACAAACGAACATGCTAATGTCAAAACTCTTTCCCAATTTCTTTGTTCCTTATATGCTAATGGATTGGAAGCCTTTGATACCGCAAGCATCACATAATCATACGGAACTCTAGTGCCATTCCATATGCATGGAAGTAACCTTTGTGCTACTTGTGCATAAAGCTTCTTACTATTGCCATCTACGATAGACACGGTTCCCTTATTCTCAATACCATATAAAATATCTGCAATATCTTTGACACCAACCATTCCCGCAAATTGTATTCTTTCTCCATCTTTCCATTTTGTATGAATCCAGTTGCAATCGCTATGCCATTTTTCTATATTCTTCAGATATCTGACAGAATTCAGCTCTTTATTTTCAATCAATGCTAGCCGACCGGGCGTTGCCGCATCAAAAGCAAGTAAAATCATATTCGAGGTATTATCTATCTTTTTCCCATACCCTCTTAATGCCTTATAGAACTTCTTAGATGTGATTGGATTCCCGTCTGATACAATCGCATCTGTAGACCAATCGTCCTCCCAATCATCCTCAGCATTTTCACCACATTCATTTTCATACTCAGATACAATCGTATCTGTATCTCTCTCCCATTTTGGCATGCTTAATTGGTTTGACTCCCATGTCACAATCGTCATGGTATCAAAAAATGCGCCTTGTTTTCGAATAATCCACTTCAAAGCATTGTGTGCTTTTTGCGAGGTTTCATTCCCTACTGCAAATGCCTCTTCTTTATTTGTGAAACGTCCTCGGTAGGTAAAATTTTGACTGTCATTTGCAGAAATCAGTTTTGCTCCGTCACCTTCATTTCTAATTTTCTTTGAATGAAGATAAGAAATAGATTCCATATTTCCAGTCAGATAACATAGACCTTTTTCTTTTTCCTGTGACCTGACATATTCTATATAACATTCCTGCAACGCTCTGTCTTTCCAACATTCATCCGGAGTTTCCTGATAAAGTTTTTCATCAAAAGATCGGATAATAAATCGTACAAAAGCTTTTGGCTGCGGAATTCCCTGAATACTTTCTTTCTCATCAATTTGATTTTCTGCATTGAGTTTTATAATTTTTTGAGCAACTAAATCTTGAATTAATGTCGATTTTTTCAAATACTCATAAATTGCTCTGACCTTTTCATGACAATAATCTGATTCTACCCATTTTTCGAGTTGAGAAATATACAGCTCGCTACATACTCCATCATCCTTATAATATTTTTTATAATCGCCGGCAAGATACCGTAAATTATCACATAATGGATGTGGTTCTTTCCCTGCTGTACGACTTCCGGATTTTTCTGTGACCGGTATAATCGTCAACCTATCATTCTGTTCCACCTGTTCTGCACGCATAAAGTTACCATCTTGGTCTATTGTTACCGTTATTTGCGCCGTTACAGTTGTATGAAATGGCGGAAGAAGTACATAAGGGATGTCTCTTCGATATTCGATTATTCCAATTTTATCCGTATTTTTCTCATACAAATCAATCAATTCATTTATCCAACTCAATCTTCCACCTCCTCATCTGTAAATTCTTCTAGTCCTACGAAGTTGTTCACTTCTTTCCCAAATACTTTTTTCTCCATTGGTCGAATATGTCTTTTCTCTGTGCACTCCTCCGGTCTGGTAAATTTTATAATTCCACCTTTTTTCATTACCGGCCGCCAGAAACGCACTGTCATTTTGTCTTTATCTTCTTCCAAAATTGCTTCTTCTGCGTAAGTGATTCCATGATACATAAACCCATAATCCACTTCTCCCGGCATCGTATCGTAATAACTTTCTTCCTCTCCAAACACGCAAGGTTCTACAAACGCCTGGCATTCTCTTGTTCCCAAGAAAATATCTCTGCGACCGCCTCGTTTCACCATTCTTTTTGCAATATTATGATGCTTGTTTTCATTTCGATCCTGCTCCAGCTCCGGATGATTGAGATTCATCTCAAAATGAGCCCGCACTTGATATCTTACATCTTTTAAATAGGTATAATATGCCAGTTCATTTCCACCATTATATGCAATCGGTCGAATTCCTTTTGTCTCGGTTTGAATAGGATTCATTACTCTTACCGCGTCAATGATCCAAATCAGCGTGGGCTTCCAGTAAATACTTTCCGTAATTCCTTTTAATGCTTCATAAGTTGGAATATGATAGCTTGTCTTTTCTCCTCCTACTCTCATAACCGGGTCTGAAAAAAGTGCATATGTTCCATACACTTCATACTCTATTGTATTTCTGTATCTTTTCAAAAATCTCACCTCCTCTATAACATTTGCAATTCCATATTAGGTTCATCCACAACACCTACTTCCTTGTCATAATATCCGTCACACAATACCAATATCTCTCCATTGCAAATTTGATATATGGCATTTCCAAGTTTATTTTTTCTTTTTTCAGAAATCCCCACTGTATATCTCTGCAATTTTCTTAAAATCTTTCTCTGCTCTTCTATTTCAAGATACTCCTGCGATAATTCATCCAATAATTCTCTCGCTTCATCATTATATGGAACTGCAACACTAACTTTATAATCATTAGAGATAACTTCAAATGCTTGTCCTGCGGTTAAAAAAGCCTGCGGTAATTTCGTTCTTATCTTTTTCTCATCACCTTTACTATCTTTATGACTTCTTCCATACTGACTCTGCCCTGTTTGGTTTATTCCTAATAAATCGATAATCGTCGTTTCATACTTATCTATCGGAAATTTGGTCTCATTCGTTCTTAATTGAGAATAATAATTCAAGTAATATGATTTTATGGCTTCTTCTGAATCCAATGTATCTCTAAATTTTGATGAATTGCGCTTAAAATGCTCTAGGACTTTCTGCAACGCCGCCTGTGCATTTCTAATTTCCTGTAGATTGTTCAATTCTTCCGCTTCTTTGGACATCTGTACAATGAAAACCGTTCCCATTCTTCCTAATTCTTTATGTCTGTTACATCTTCCTGCTGCCTGAATTACATTATCCAATCCCGCTTTAGACCTCACAGCGCACCCGAACGAAAAATTCACTCCTGCTTCAACTACCTGTGTACTTACACATATAATCTTTTTTGATTGTTCTTTCAAAATTTGTTTAATTGATTTTAATGTATCTAATTTATGTTGTGGACACATGTTATTACTCAAATGAAACAGTGCATACTCTTGTGGACATATCTCTTTTAATCGTTGAAATGTATTCATCGCACAAGCTGTCGTATTCAAAATAACCAATGTACTTTGATATTGTTCTGTTTTTTCCATCACAAATTCACTTAGATCATCTATCTCCATACCACCAGGATATAATTCTGTCGCATCTTGAATATCTGTCCTTTTAAAAGCATCTGCATACTTTTCTGGTCTTCCGGCCATTTCTATGCATTCACAAATATTATTCTCTTTTATTGGTGCCAATGTTGGCTGCGTTGCCGAACATAATACAACCGTCGTATCACAAAATTGAGTAAGAAAATTCACCGCCAAATTGAAAAGTTCCATACATTTTACAGGAATTGCCTGCACTTCATCAAATATAATAATGCTGTTACATAATGTGTGCATTCTACGGATACAACTTTTCTGAGCTGAAAATAATGTATTCAAAATCTGTACTGCCGTGGTCACTATAATCGGTGAATCCCAAGTTTCGGTGAGTTTACGATACCGCTCTTCTTCTCCCTCTTCGCAAACTACATTACAATGATGCTCCAATACAATGTCCGTCTTGCCTATTGCTTTTCGAATCTCTTCGGCGTTCTGAATCAAAATGGAATTAAAGGGCGCTATGTAAATAATATGTTGTTTTTTCGTCTTTTCCGCATGATACAGGGCAAAACGCAAGCTGCTAAGTGTTTTTCCTGCCCCTGTCGGTACGGTAAGTCGATAAAGATTTTGTTCTTTGTCTGCAGCTTGTCTACACAAATCCGAAATTTCTTGACGAAAGGAATTTAACGCATTTCCATTCGATGGATTATTTTGAATTTCCTTTGACATATATTGTTCGAAATTCTCTATGCATTCATTCCAGATCTTCTGTGTCTCTTGTAATGAAATTCTTTTTGATAACGGAACATCTTGAAAAAAACATGCCGTATCCGTCCAATCCCCATCAATTAGTAAAGATAAAACTGCTCTTAGATACATTCCCATAAAAAAATATCTATTTCCACATTTTCTTTTTGATATTTCCGATTCTTTATGAAAAATATTGATTTTTCCTTCCATTTTCTTATATGCATGAATCGCTTTTTCACAGTATTCTTCCAGTATCTCTTTATCATAAATCTGAAAGAATTCTTTCTTTATCCAGTCATAATCTATTTGTTTTTCATCACGCTGTTGTTGCAAACTTTGTCCATTATCCAGGTTGATGCAATCTCCCATTCCGTGATGGAAATATATAGCTGTACTGACAAATTCTGAAACGCCCTTTTCTTTCAGTAACTCCCTGATTAATCTTCCTCCCGCAGTAGAATGATCTAAACCATGTTTATGAGTATCATCTCCATATTGTAGAATCCTCTCAAAATCTTCTTGATTTTCTCTTCCTAGCTTTCCTGCATCATGAAACAGCCCTATCAAGCTAACCAATATCTTCAATTCTGAAAGAGAACAAGTCTCCGTCGCATAGTTCGCAACATTTTCTGAATGCTCTTTCATCGTCTGATATCTACCTGATTCATAGTCTACGTGCGCCAAATCTTTTTTTATCTCGATTTTATTTTCCATAGAGGCCCTCTTGTATTATTTGTATACTTTTTTCTTTATTCAGTTTTATAATTTGTTTATTTTCGCTATATTTTATCAAATTATATAGTATCATACAAGGCAGAATCCGAAAAAACGTTCGGTTTGCAAACCTTCAAAAGATTCTGACTTGCTCATGTCTTATTTTCCTTATACTCTCGGTAACTTTAATAAATTATCCGTTACTGTATCATTCGCCTCCGAGCGAACGTATTTTTCTCCTAATACACTCATTACCGGAACCAAGTATGGATAAGGGAATATATTTACTTGTATAGATTTTGGAAATTGTTTTAGATAATCGTAGACTTCCGCTTTTTTCCAGTATGTACCTGTTTTATCTATATAGATGGAATCTATATCCTGTACATTTCTTGAATTACCACAGTTACTTTTCATTTTGTTTTTCATTACATTTTTACTATACTCCTAGCTGTTCTTATTGTCAATAATATTTTTACATACTTTTCCTTATGTAAATAATATTTTTGTTTAAATTTTATAGTCAAACCACCTTTTGATTTGACTACAAAACCATCTTACATACTTTTCCTTATGTTTTTCAACTCACAGATATTTACTATATCTGACATTTTATAAAAGATGAAAACTTGTAAATGTCATTTACACCTCTTATATCTTTGTCCCGCTCAATCCGTTTTATACCTTTCTTAGTCATATATATTATAATTCCATCATTCATGTTCCTCATACATTAATTTCGAAACTATATGCGAAATACTCACTATAAGTATATTCTTCACTCTTGTGGAACTACTCTAAATTCAGCCAGACATATCTACAGTCTTATTTTTCAAAATTACACATAATCTTGCACCTTATCAGCTTGTAATATTCGAAAAACAACTGTACCACAGTCATTATACGAATATATTTGATATTTTTCAACTGATAATCTTCTGCCAAAAAGTTCTACCTATAGTTTACAAAATCTATTACGTGAAGAGACTGACGACTACCACAGGTAAGACAGTGATCGGTGCAATATTGATTGTATGGGAGTTCATATACATCAAGGACATCTTCCATACATGCTATAAATTC
>DAVZKO010000100.1:0-10418 GCA_052272205.1 Schaedlerella sp.
TCTAAGTGTCACCAACGCTCATTCCATATTCGCACGAATTTCTTATATCAATTTTCCGCAAGTCGTGTAATGGCACAAGGTGTGAAGAAAATAGAAATCAAAGGATGCTGGAGATGGAGTGAAGTCGGAATGGGGAGGGGAGAAGGGACGTTTATCCATATTTAATGAACAAAATAGCAACTTTAAAGTTCATTTAAGGTTCCCCTCCTATACTTCAAATCAAACAAGAAAACCAACACTTAATTCAGAAAGGATTTGATAGTATATGAAACGTAATCATGTAGCAATTGCATTAGGAATTGTAATGGGAGCATCACTGCTCAGTGGATGTAGTTCAACATCCAACAGCAGTTCCACAGATTCAGGAACTATTTATGGAGAAGTCAGTGAAGTGAGTGATGATGGAATCACAATTGAAGTTGGAACTTTAAAAGAAGATGCAAAGCCGACCAGCCTGTCAGAGTAGAGTTTTAACAATGGGTGTAAATATATAACAGGAAATCCGATAAGAATCTCCTGTTATATAACAAGATAAAATGCGAAAAGTGGTATATATATTCTATAACGGATAAATATTCATTCTTTGAATCAGTCCCTGTTCGGTCAGTTCCTCTAAGACTGCACTGACAGGGATGATTTGTCCGTTATGACTGATGAAATACCATACCGTATCGTCGCGCTTATATTTCACACTGGTAATGGGAAAGCCACCACCATGAAAACCAAACTTATTGTGAAACATCATTTCTACGGCCATTTTTCCCTCAAGATGGAGTGTGTCTTTCCCGATTTTAATCAAGGAAGAGTCATGCAATACGCCGTGTTTATCAAATAAATCTGCAAGAGCAACATTGTTGCCATTGCTCATGTAGTCAATAAATTTTTCTAAAATCTTATGTTTATCCATGACAGAAAATCCCCCTTTTCTAGAAACGTTCCGAGCGAAGCAATGCATCAATACCGCCGTCTACAAATAAAATCACACCATTGATTCCACTTGCTTTCGGGGAAGCCAAAAACAGAATCGCATTTGCAATTTCATTTGCATCTAAAAATTCCTTTTTCCCATACCGTGTAGGGATTGGTATGAGCAGGGCGGCATCCATCTGGGATTCCGCCATCTTGGGAAGAGTTACAGAAACGTCTGAAAGGTACAGAAGAATATGACAATGAGACGATTCAGAAATTGATGGAGATTGCCGAAGAAGATATTGCATGTGCGAACTTATACGATTATGTTCTGGTTAATGAATCAGTAGAAAAATCAGTAGAGAGACTGGCTCAGATTATTCATGGAAATCGCTATAGCAGAACAAGTATGAAAAGGTTTTTGGATAGTTACATAGAGGGAGAAGTAAAGCCGAACATGAAAGAATTTGCAGACGCATTGCAGGCGTAGATTAGATAATTGTAGTGGATACAAGGAGGAAAGTGATGAGTTTTAAGAAAGTTGTAGTAGTTGGTGGTGGAGTATTGGGAATTCGTTGTTAGTTCCATTCCTCAATGCAGGACAAGTGCTTTTGGCAAATGGGGTGGCAGCCCCAGAGACAATCGATCTTACATGGATGCTTGGAACAGGAGCACCGCTTGGTCCGTTTAGAATTCTGGATATTGTAGGTCTGGATACAGCATATAATATTGTGCGTATGAATCCGGAGGCAGGTAACCCGGATACGACAGCAGGTAAGATTGCGAAAACCTTAAAAGAATATATTGATGCAGGGAAAAAGGGTGTTGCCACAGGAGAGGGATTCTATAAATATTAGAAGTACCTTTCGGCTAGAATAAATTGACAGCAAACCTATGCAGGAGATATACTTTGTATAACATTTATTCTATCTGGAGGGGAACCAAATGGAGAAACATGTCATTGAGAAGTTAATCGATACCGCAATCGAGCAACTAAAATTCTCTTATACACCATATTCCGATTTTAAAGTTGGAGCTGCATTACTGGCAAAGAACGGAACCGTTTATACCGGATGCAACATTGAGAATGCAGCATTTACACCAACCAACTGTGCGGAACGCACCGCATTTTTCAAGGCGGTCAGTGAAGGAGTGCATGAATTCGATGCAATCTGCATCGTTGGCGGAAAGGAAGGAGTTCTGACAGAATATGCGGCACCTTGCGGAGTGTGCCGACAGGTTATGATGGAATTCTGTAATCCGGAGACATTTCAGGTGATACTTGCATTGGACAAAGAGCATTACGATGTTTATACTTTGCGTGAGTTGTTGCCACAAGGATTTGGCCCGGGAAATCTGGCATAGAAATAATTTGAACAAAAGTCACTGTTTTGAGAAAAACAGTGATTTTTTGTGCTATAATAAAACCCATTTAGACGATAAGGAAGTAAAAAGATGATTCGGAATAACAAATATATTCCTATTTTAGACCCATAGTTATTTATAAAAACGAAAGACGAATGTGGAGAGGAATAGAAATACAATGTTAAAAAGATTTTTTAAATATGAACTACAAAGTGTTGCCGGAATGGTGGGAATCTCGATTTACATTCTGGCAGATACATTTTTTATTGCGTTATATGGAGGTGCAGACGGACTGGCAGTGTTGAACCTGATTCTTCCTGTATATGGTGTTATCTATGCAATCGGGGCAATGATTGGAATTGGATCGGCAACGAGATATAGCCTGAGCAGCGCAAAAGGAGATCCATCGGATCATTATTTCCTGCAATCCCTTTTCTGGTGTTTGTTGTTTAGTGTTCCGTTTATAATTGCCGGAATCGTGATGCCGGATACCGTGTTGAAATTGTTGGGAGCAGATCAGGGATTGACGGAGCTTGGGAGAAGTTATCTGCGAATCGTACTGATTGCAACGCCATGTTTTATGTGCAATTACACATTTACCGGATTTGCGAGAAATGATAATGCTCCGATGACGGCAATGATTGCGTCAATCACGGGAAGTCTGTGCAATATTGTGTTGGATTATATCTTTATGTTTCCTTTGAAAATGGGATTGGCAGGGGCAGCGCTGGCAACAGGAATGTCACCGGTTATTACCATGTCCGTTTGCTGTACACATTATCTGAGTAAGAATAATCGTGTTGGTTTTAAGTGGAAGGGAACATCGATTAAAAAGATTGTTTCCTGCTGCCAATTAGGGGTGTCTGCATTTGTCGGAGAAATTTCATCTGCGGTGATTACGATCATTTTCAATATGCTGCTATTGGATATCGCCGGCAATATTGGCGTGGCAGCATATGGTGTTGTAGCGAATACATCGATTGTGGGAATGTCGATATTTAACGGACTTGCACAGGGAGTGCAGCCACTTATGAGTGAGAGTTATGGAAAAAGTAATATGGAACAGGTGAAGAAATTGCTTCAATGGGGAATTCGTAACTGTCTGGTAGCAGAGATTATTATTGTTGCATTTATCTGGGTAAAGACTGACTTGGTTATTTCTATTTTTAACAGTGAAGAGAATATGCAGCTTCTGATTTATGCACATACCGGATTACGATTATATTTCCTCGGATTTTTAGTTGCAGGAATCAACATCTTGTTGGTTGCCTATTTTGCAGCGACAGATCATGTCAGACCGGCTATGGTTGGTTCATTTTTAAGAGGAGCGGTGGCGATTGCAATCTGTGCGATTGTATTTGCAAAATTATTTGGAATCAATGGAGTATGGATGTCGTTCTTAGGTTCTGAGACGGTTACATTATTGGTACTTTGGTTGATGTCAGGGAAGAAAAGAGGAAGTAATGTATGACCTTACAACAATTGACCTATCTGGTAACGGTTGCAGAGTGCGGGAATATCACGGAGGCTGCGGAAAAGTTGTTTATCTCCCAGCCAAGTCTCAGCACAGCCATTCATAATCTGGAAAAGGAAATGGGTGTGACTGCGTTTATACGTTCTAACAAGGGCGTGATTGTGACACGTGAAGGAGAAGAATTATTATCTTATGCCCGTATGTTGTTGGAGCAGGCAGATATTATGAAAGAGCATTTTGGAAATGCAGAGAAAAGGGTGCCGAAGTTCTCGGTCTCCTGCCAGCATTATTCGTTTGCGGTCAATGCATTTGTTGATGTGATCAATCAGTATGATGTGGAAAAATACAGTTTTATATTAAGAGAGACACAGACCGGAGAAATCATTGATGATGTTGCACAGGGAAAAAGCGAGCTGGGAATTCTGTACTTATCGGAGCATAATGAGGATGTCCTTTCAAAGCTTTTGAAGAAAAATGAGTTGATTTTTGAAGAACTATTTGTTGCAAAGCCGCATGTATTCATAAGTAAAAATCATCCGTTGGCGGAAAAAGAGATTTTGACAATTGAAGATTTGAAACCATATCCGTATTTGGTATTTGAGCAGGGGGAGAGAAACTCTTTTTACTTTTCAGAGGAATTTTTAAGTGTGTTGGATTTCCCGAAGAATATCCAGGTGCGAGACAGGGCAACGCTGTTTAATCTTGCGATTGGATTGAATGGATTTACAGTAAGTTCCGGTGTGATCGACCAGAAGTTGAATGGTGAAAATATCATTGCCAGACCGCTTGAGATGAATTGCAAGATGCGAATCGGGATGGTGAGACGGAAGAATGTGTTGCTGAGTCGGTATGCGAAGGCATATATTGAGGCGATAAATAGGAATGTCCGTGAGTGAGAACTCTTTCGGTAAATAAAATGAGTGTTGATCAATACGAGAGGAATAGAAAAAAGATGTCAATCATGATGAGTTTTTGAAGCTCACTTTACGTGGTTGGCATCTTTTCATATTGTTACTTATTCGTAGATTCATCAAAAATCGGATATTTTTTCTTATCATCATCTGTAATTTTACGAATGACTTTACAAGGATTACCGACAGTAATCGGCAATGCGATTTCCAATCCATGGCCTCTCTGTTCGCTGTCAATTGCATGTCCGACAGTAGAAAATACACAATTCGGGGCGATAAATACATTGTCTCCGAAAGTGACTTTAGCACTTCTACGATTTCCTCGTCA
Organism: Schaedlerella sp.; assembly: GCA_052272205.1. Lineage (GTDB taxonomy): Bacteria > Bacillota > Clostridia > Lachnospirales > Lachnospiraceae > Schaedlerella. The sequence continues at coordinate 4,988 of DAVZKO010000100.1, forward strand.
TAGTTTTAAACTATGGACAAGCTGAAAACATAAGTATTTTCCAATTCAAATTTATAATGCTAAACTATCATCATGAAAGAAAACGGAGGAGAAATACAATGAGTAATATAAATACACCAGTAAGATATGATTTTGTAGGAAGCTTTTTAAGACCGGAAAAATTGAAAGCAGCAAGAGTACAGTATGACGAAGGAAAAATTGCTTATGAGGAATTAAAGGCAGTGGAAGACGATGCAATCACGGAATTGGTAGCGAAGACGAAAGAACTTGGGTATCATGTGATTACCGATGGAGAGTTCCGCCGTGCGACATGGCATCTTGATTTTATGTGGGGATTTGATGGAATCGGACATGTACAGACAAAAACAGGATTACCATTTCATGGCGAAGATGCAATGGTAGACGATACCTATCTGGTTGGAAAGGTTGATATCACAAAAGAACATCCATTTGTAGAGCATTTCCGATTTGTAAAAGCATTGGAAGATGAGAATACAGTTGCAAAACAGACAATTCCGTCACCGGCTCAGTTCCTTGCACAGTTTACAATGCCATTTAACCGAATCAATACAGAAAAATATTATGATTCGGATGAAGAACTGGTAGCTGATATTGTAAAAGTATATGGTAAAGTGATTGAAGATTTATACGAGGCGGGATGCCGTAATCTGCAGTTTGATGATTGTACATGGGGAATGATGGCAGATAAGGTAGGTCATATCGCATATGGTACAACACAGGAAGGTTTGAAAGAAATTCAGGAATTGCATAAAGATATCAATAATCAAGTGATTGTAAATGCACCGAAAGATTTGATTATCAATACACATGTGTGCCGTGGAAACTTCCATTCAACATATGCGAACAGCGGTGCATATGACCCGGTTGCGGATGTGCTTTTCGGCGAAGAAAATGTCAATGCATATTATCTGGAATTTGATGATGAACGTTCCGGTGGATTCGAGCCACTTGCGAAAGTGTCAGGAGATAAGAAAGTTGTACTGGGATTGATCACAACCAAATCTCCAAAACTTGAAAAGAAAGAAGAAGTGATTGCAAGAATTCATGAAGCAGAGAAATATGTACCACTGGATAGACTGTATTTAAGTCCACAGTGTGGGTTCGCGTCCTGTGAGATTGGAAATAAACTGACGGAGGAAGAGCAGTGGGCGAAACTGAAGTTGGTGAAAGAAGTTGCAGAGGAAGTCTGGGGGTAAGTGACCCTTAATTGCTTCTAACCTTAAGCGTGAAATTGAGGATGCAAAATCCAATGTGATGTTGCATCCTCTTTCTTTGCTTTTTAGAGGAGAGAATTCTCTGTGTTTCAGGACATGGACAAAACAGGTCAATCTTCCTATTTTTCAGTTAATTTCATCAATAATCGGTTGTATTCTGATGGATATAAAGCAAAGTCATTATTTTGAAGATGCAGCGTCAGCATCAATAACAGACTGGATCTGCTTCATAAGACTATCGTAGTTTTTCTGCTCGTCGATACCGCCAAGTAATGGCTCTCCAACAATATTTCCGTTTCTATCAACGAGGATGGTAGTTGGGAAAGCTACAATATTTCCGGCATATTTTCCGAGTTCAGAATTTGAATCAAATGTGAGGTTGCGGTAAGAAGCCCCCTGTTTTTCCAAGATTTTTTTAGCTTCTTTTATTCCATCCTGATTGTCATCCAGAGTTTCCGTGTTGATGCCAACTACTTCTCCGCCCATTTCCTTAAGTGTTTCGTTTAATTTGTTAAGTTCAGGAAGTTCTGCTACGCAAGGTTTACAACCGCTGAACCAGAAGTTTACAACTGTAACAGCATTTTTTGAGAAAAGACTTTCATCAACATCGTTTCCGTCAAGATCTTTTCCGGCGAAACCACTGAAAACACTTGAAGAAGAATCGGATTTATCAGAAGCAGATTTATCGGAAGCGGAAATCTCTTTTTCAAGTTTCGCAATTTCTTCCTCGATGTCACGAATTTGCTCAATATCTTTATTTAATGTGTCAAGTTCTTCTTCAGTGAAGCTATCCTTGTTTGCTTCAACTGTTTTAGCAAGAAAATCCGCATAGTTTTCATCCATTTCGCTGGCAGCAGCATCCTTATTCATAAGACCAAAGAATTTGTTCCAGGCATCCTGATGCTTGGCAAAAAGTTCATTTTCCTGCTGATAAAGAGCATCCAGGCGTGCGTTGAGGTCATCGGAAGAAGCATTTTTTGTAGTAGCTGCTGTGCTGCTTTGAGTAGATGAACTGTTTTTGTCTGCATCAGAGCTTTTGCTTGTGCATCCTGAAAATGTTAATACCATTGAAAGTGCCATTGTTGTTGCAATAAGTTTTTTGAATTTCATAATTAAAATCTCCTTGTTTTTTATATTATTATTTTGAACCGAAATGTTTTTGTATCGGTTGTTTTAAAAGTTAATTGTTTGTATTCTTTTCTGTCGACTTAGTAATAAATCCGTATTTATAACAAAGTGCGTCTGTAGGACATGCCTTGATACATTCCCCACATCGGATACATTCCGGATGATTTGGGCTCTCGACTACATTTACATCCATTTTGCAGACCTTACTGCATTTCTGACATCCTACACATTTATTATTGTCTACGTTTATTTTAAGGAACGAAACTTTGTTAAAGAGAGAGTAAATCGCTCCAAGAGGGCAGATCCATTTACAAAATGGACGGTAAAATAAAATACTAAGGATGATAACAATTGTAAGGATAGAAAATTTAAATGTAAAAAGTTTTCCAAGTGCACTTCGGATGCCGGTATTTGTGATAGAAAGCGGAAGTGCTCCTTCTAATACGCCCTGAGGGCAAATGTATTTGCAGAAGAATGGGTCACCCATGCCAAGTGAGTTTGTTACAAGTGCAGGGAGCAGTATAACAAAAACGACAAGAATAATATATTTTATATATCGTAAAGGTTTTAATTTGGCTGTGGAAAATTTCTTGCCGGGGATTTTGTGGAGCAGATCCTGAAACCATCCGAATGGACAGAGGAAACCACAAATAAATCTTCCAAGCAGAACGCCCATTAATATAAAAAATCCTGTTATATAATAGGATATTTTAAATTTGGATGAACCGACCACTGCCTGAAAAGCGCCGATCGGACAAGCTCCTGTAGCCGCCGGACAGGAGTAACAATTCAGACCCGGTACGCAGGCTGTCTTGACATTTCCCTGATAAATAGTTCCTTTGAAAAGGTTTGGCAGATGAATGTTGGTAAGCAGTGTTGCAGCTGCTTGTATCCACCCGCGGAAGCGGCTTAAAGTTTTTGAGATTATATTTTTGTTCTTATCCAATTCCGACACACTCCAAACATAATTTTATTGCTTTGCTAAGTACAACTGCGGCTTCACCACGGAAAATACCATAGAGAAACATGATAATACCGACACAAAATAAGCCGAGCTGCGACCATTTTATTGACTTCAAAATAAGACTCCTTCCTTTCGTTTGCTGATTTATTGACCTTTCGATATTCGCATTATACAATAGAGGGTGTAAAATTTCTGTTAAGAAAATGGAGAAGTAAAATTGAGAATATTAATAGTCGAAGATGAAAAGAATTTGTGTGATATGATAGGAAAAAGCCTGCATAATGCAGGGTACGAAGTGAATCTGTGTTACGACGGTGAGGATGCATTGGAGATGATTTATGCAGAAAAGTATGATCTGATCGTATTGGATCTGAACTTGCCGGGAGTGGATGGGATGGAGATCCTTAGGGAACTTCGTAAGGAAAATGAGGAGACAAAAGTATTGATACTTTCTGCAAGAAGTCAGATTGCGGACAAGGTGGACGGGCTCGACGCAGGGGCAAACGATTATATGGAAAAGCCATTTCATTTACAAGAATTAGAGGCGCGTGTAAGAAGTCTGACAAGAAGAAAATTTATACAGAAAAATGTTTGCCTGGAATGTGATGGGGTGAAGTTTGATACGCGGGAACGAATGGCGTATGCGAATGGAGAGAAGGTAGCACTTACCAGAAAAGAGAACGGAATCCTGGAGTATTTGTTGCTGAACCAAGGCAGACCGGTGAGTCAGGAAGAGTTGATAGAGCATGTATGGGATTCTTCGGTGGACAGTTTTAGTGGCTCTATTCGTGTGCATATGTCTTCTTTAAGAAGAAAGCTAAAGGCAACGCTTGGGTTTGATCCGATTGTAAATAAAATCGGTGAGGGCTATAGGATAGGAGGCAATTTTAAATGAAAAAAATGTCACTCCAGTGGAGACTTACAATCATTACAACACTGTTGATTGCTATTATATGCGGATGCCTGACGCTTCTTTTATATAAGAATGGAATTTATTATATTGATTCATTGCAGGATACGGTAAATAGTCAAAGTACAAATCCGGATGAATTATATATCGATATTCCGGAGGATGAGTGGGATGATTTTGCAGCGAAATTTTCCATGAAGGTGTACGACAGCAAAAAAGATTATAGGAAGAGAAGTCTTTTGATCACAGTGCTCATAGCAATGTTTGGCGGAGCTGTGACTTATTTTATAAGCGGACGTGCATTGAGGCCACTTCGGGATTTCTCAAAATCTGTTGAAAAAGTGCAGGCTCAGAATCTTACAGACTGTACAATTGAAGGTGGAACTGTTCCTGAGTTGGACAGGCTGAGCGTATCATATAATAAAATGCTCTTAAGATTGTCAGAAGCTTTTGAAGTGCAAAAACAATTTACCGGAAATGCAGCGCATGAGCTTCGAACACCGTTGTCCCTTATGCAGGCACAGCTTGATATTTATAATTCAACAGAGCATCCGGATAGTGATGAGCAGACGAAAGAAACAATAAAAATGATGACAGAGCAAAATGAGCGTCTTAGTAAATTGGTAAGAACTCTGTTGGATATGAGTGAACTTCAGACAGTGGCACGTAAAGATGAGATAGAGTTCAATTCTCTTATCGAGGAAGTGTTAGCGGATCTTGAGCCACTGGCACAGGAAAAAGAAGTAAAGCTGGTAGAGGAAAGCGAAGAACTCGTTATGACAGGGAGCGACATTTTGATTTATCGCATGATTTATAATCTCGTGGAAAATGCGATTAAATATAATCATGTTGGTGGGCAGGTAATGGTTAAAGCGGTTCAAAAAGATACGAATATTGTGATTGAGGTTGAAGACACAGGAAATGGGATATCCGAGGAGTTTAGAGAAAGAGTATTTGAGCCATTCTTCCGTGTAGATAAATCAAGAAGCCGTGCGTTAGGCGGAGTCGGACTTGGACTTGCAATGGTGCGGGAGATTGTGCGCGTACATGATGGGAAGATATCGATAAAAGAAAATGAACATGGTGGAACGACGTTTGAAGTTGTGCTGTAGTGCCAGATAGGGAGCCGGATAGGGAAGGAAAACAAAAACAAAAAAGCACCAAAACCAATTTCACGAAAGAGAAAGTCTATCC
>DAVZKO010000101.1:0-10268 GCA_052272205.1 Schaedlerella sp.
TAGCAACAGAAAAACGCCGTATTTATGCGGCTTGTGGTGTTTCGCAAACGCCTAATACATAGTAGAAAATAGAGAGGTTACAGACTATGACAGAAAAGAAAATTGCAATTGTGACAGGGGCATCCCGTGGAATAGGAAAAGCAATTGCCTTAGAACTTGCAAGACGAGGAGCATTTGTCATCATCAATTATAATGGTTCAAAAGAAAAGGCAGAGGAAGTATTGGCGTGCATTCGGCATGAGGGTGGAGATGGAACGATTTACCAGTGCAATGTAGCAGATTTTGAGGCATGTAAGACATTTATTCAGACTGTTGTATCCACTTATGGAAGAGTTGACATCCTTGTAAACAATGCAGGAATTACAAAAGACGGACTCTTGATGCGTATGAGTGAGAAAGATTTTTCTGACGTAGTCGATGTCAATCTCAAAGGGACGTTTCACTGTATTCATCATGTGGCGCGTCCGATGTTAAAACAAAAATCAGGAAGGATCATCAATCTGGCATCGGTAGTAGCCTTGCATGGAAATGCGGGACAGGTGAATTATGCGGCATCCAAGGCCGGAATTATCGGGATGACAAAGTCAGCGGCAAAGGAGCTGGCATCCAGACATATTACGGTCAATGCGATTGCCCCTGGATTTATTGAGACAGATATGACAGAGGTACTTTCCGAACAGGTAAAAGAAGGAACAAAGAAACAGATTCCAATGGGAACATTTGGACAGCCGGAAGACGTAGCAAAAGCCGTGGCATTTCTTGCATCGGAGGAAGCGGGATATATTACAGGTCAGGTGTTGTGTGTAGATGGCGGAATGGCAATGTAAAAAAGTACGAACATAGATGGAGGCATTATGAAAAGAAGAGTAGTAGTAACAGGGCTTGGTGCGATTACACCAATTGGAAATGATGTGGAATCTTTTTGGAACGGCATCAAAGCCGGAACCGTTGGAATTGGTGAAATCACACGATTTGATACGACCGATTATAAAGTAAAGATTGCTGCGGAAGTAAAAGGGTTTTCGGGGAAAGATATCCTTGGGTTCCGTACGGCGAAGAGAATGGAACTGTTCTCACAATATGCGGTTGCAGCAGCAATGGAAGCGGTAAAAGATGCAGGTCTTAATATGGAGGACGAGGATCCGTTCCGGGTCGGTGTGATCGTTGGTTCGGGAGTGGGAAGTTTACAGGCGGCGGAAACAGCCGAACAGAAGATCCTGACAAAAGGGCCGTCCAGAGTAGATCCGTTGATCGTGCCGAAGATGATCACAAACATGGCTGCAGGAAATGTATCGATTGCAATCGGAGCACGTGGAAAATGTACTAACGTGGCGACTGCCTGTGCAACCGGAACACACTGTATCGGGGATGCATATCGTGCGATTCAGTATGGTGATGCAGATGTGATGATTGCAGGTGGTACAGAAGGATCCATCTGCCCGATCGGAGTGGCCGGATTCACCAGTCTGACTGCCTTGTCAGAAAGCAATGATTCAATGAGAGCTTCCATTCCGTTTGACAAAGACAGAGATGGATTTGTGATGGGAGAAGGTGCCGGGATCGTTGTCTTGGAAGAGTTGGAACACGCTGTTTCCAGAGGTGCACATATTCTTGCAGAGGTTGTCGGGTATGGTGCGACTGCGGATGCCTATCATATTACTTCTCCGTCTGAGGATGGAAGTGGCGCAGCCCGTGCGATGACCGATGCAATGATGGAAGCAGGAGTACAGCCAAACCAGGTTGAATATGTCAATGCACATGGAACAAGTACGCATCATAATGATTTATTTGAAACACGTGCGATGAAAGTGGCATTTGGAGATGCAGCAAAACAGTTGAAGATTAATTCTACAAAATCTATGATCGGACATTTGCTTGGAGCTGCCGGAGCAGTAGAGTTCATTGTCTGTGTCAAATCAATTTTAGACGGATTTATCCATCAGACCGTAGGGACAAAAGAAACAGAGGAAGAACTGGATCTGAATTATATGATTGGTGCTCCGGCCAAGGAGGAGATTACTTATGCGATGAGTAATTCCCTTGGATTTGGCGGACATAATGGAAGTATTTTAATTAAGAAATATGAAGCATAAAAGTTCGTGGATGCGACATGAAATAAATTGGGATATTGCAGTGCATAGCCATGAATGAATAGGGAGAAGAGCATGGAGTTTGAACAGATTTTAGAATTGATTAATTGTGTATCTGCTTCGGAATTATCTTCTTTTCATTATGAAAACGGAGATACAAAGATTTCCATGAAGGCAGGGAAAAAAGTTGTATTGACAACAGAAACAGCAGGGCAAAGTGCAGATCCGCAGGTTGTGTTGGCTGATAATAAAGAAATAGAACAACATCCGGTAAGCATGTGTGAGCCGGAAGGGCAAATCGTAAAATCTCCGCTGGTGGGGACATTTTATGCAGCACCTGCAGAAGATGCGCCGGCATTTGTAAATGTAGGAGATAAAGTTAAAAAAGGTCAGATCATTGCGATTGTGGAGGCAATGAAACTGATGAATGATATCGAGAGTGATTTCGATGGACAGATTGCGGAAGTTTATGTGGAAAATGGAGATGCGGTAGAGTATGGACAGCCATTGTTTCGCATTGTGTAAGGAGAGAATGGAGGAGAGCAGATGAATCATTTAGATGTAAAACAGATTGAGAAAATCATACCTCATCGACATCCATTTTTGTTGATCGATTATATTGAAGATTATGTACCGGGTGAATATGCAGTTGGATATAAATGTGTGACTTTTCGGGAAGATTTTTTTAAAGGACATTTCCCGCAGCAACCGGTGATGCCGGGTGTGTTGATTGTAGAAGCGTTGGCACAGACCGGAGCAGTTGCAATTCTTTCACAGGAAGAGAATAAGGGAAAGATTGCCTTCTTTGGTGGAATTGAAAAATGCCGTTTCAAAAGAAAGGTTGTACCGGGAGATAAGCTTCGTCTGGAAACGAAGATTATCAGACAAAAAGGTCCGGTTGGTGTTGGAGAAGCAGTGGCAACTGTTGACGGAAAGATTGCAGTAAAAGCAGAATTGACATTTATGATTGGATAAGGTGTTAAACTATGATTCAGAAATTATTGATAGCCAATAGAGGAGAGATTGCGGTTCGTATTATACGTGCATGTCGAGAGATGGGGATAGAATCTGTGGCCGTATATTCAGAAGCAGATCAGGAAAGTCTTCACACACAACTTGCTGATGAAGCAGTTTGTATCGGACCAAGTGCATCTGCAGAAAGTTATTTGAATATGGAGAGTATCATCAGTGCGGCGATGGTAACAGGAGCAGATGCGATTCATCCGGGATTTGGTTTTTTGTCTGAAAATGCAAAATTTGCTCAGTTATGCGAACAGTGTGGGATTACATTTGTCGGACCGAATTCTTCTGTGATTCAATGTCTGGGAAATAAGCAGGAAGCAAGAAATACGATGACAGCGGCTGGTGTTCCGGTTATTCCAGGAACAGACGAGGCTGTGATGGACGTGGAGACTGGATTGGAAGAGGCAAAAAGAATCGGATATCCGGTCATCATCAAGGCAGCGCTCGGTGGTGGCGGTAAAGGGATGCGTGTTGCATATTCGGAAGCGGAATTTGAAAGGGCATTCCAGACAGCACAAAAAGAAGCAAAGATGGCATTTGCGGATGAAACTATGTATATTGAACATTTTGTAGAACATCCCCGCCATATTGAATTTCAGATCCTGGCAGATTCGAAAGGAAATGTTGTGCATCTGGGTGAGCGTGACTGTTCCATTCAAAGAAATCATCAGAAAATGATTGAAGAATCTCCGTCGGCAGCGGTTTCTGAAAGATTGAGAAAAAGAATGGGAGAGGCGGCAGTCAAAGCAGCGAAAGCCGCTCATTACGAAAATGCCGGAACCATTGAATTTTTATTAGAAAAGAACGAGAATTTCTATTTTATGGAAATGAATACAAGGATTCAGGTGGAGCATCCGGTGACAGAATGTGTAACCGGTTTGGATTTGATCAAGGAACAAATCCAAATTGCATCCGGAGAACCGCTGTCTGTTACACAGGAGGATATACAGATCCAGGGGCATGCGATTGAGTGTCGAATCAACGCAGAGAATCCGCAGAAACATTTCCGGCCTTCTCCGGGACAGATTACCGAGTTACATTTGCCGGGAGGACAGGGGATTCGTGTGGATACAGATATCTACAGCGGATATCACATTTCTCCATATTATGATTCGATGCTGGCAAAACTGATTGTCTGCGGGAAAACGAGAGAAGATGCGATCGCAAAAATGCAGAGTGCTCTGGGAGAAGTTATTATAGAAGGAATTGATACCAATGTTGACTATCAGTTTGAAATTTTGAATCATCCGGATTATCAGGCCGGTGACTTTGACATTGAATTTTTAAATACGCATACCATTGCAGGAGTGAATATCAATGAAGTTTAAGCATATGTTTAAAAGAACTGCCGTAAAGACGACTACAGAAAATGAGAAGAAAAGCAGATTTGCAATCCGGAAGCCGGAAGTACCGGATGGGCTGATGAAAAAATGCAATGCCTGTAAAATGGCAGTATTTGTAGAAGAAGTGAAACAGAATGAGTATATTTGCCCACATTGTCAGAATTACTTCCGAATGCCTGCATATCGGAGAATCCAGATGATCGCCGATACAGACAGTTTTGAAGAATGGGATGGTGGGCTCACGACAAGGAATCCACTTCAGTTTAAAGGGTATGAAGAAAAGTTGGAAAAACTGAAGGAAAAGACCGGATTGGATGAAGCTGTTGTTACAGGCAAATTGAAGATCAACGGCATTTGGGTTGTGGCGGCGGTATGCGATGGCAGTTTTATGATGGCAAGTATGGGGGAAGTTGTCGGTGAAAAGATAGCAAGAGCAGTGGAGCGGGCAACACAAGAAGAACTTCCGGTTGTGATATTTGCCTGCTCCGGTGGGGCCAGAATGCAAGAGGGTATAGTATCTTTGATGCAGATGGCAAAGACGTCGGTAGCATTAAAGCGGCATAGTGATGCAGGTCTTTTGTATATTAGTGTGTTAACAGACCCGACAACAGGTGGTGTGACAGCCAGTTTTGCCATGCTTGGAGACATCATCCTGGCAGAACCGGGAGCATTGATTGGTTTTGCAGGACCACGTGTGATTGAACAGACAATCGGGCAGAAACTTCCGGAAGGATTTCAGAGGTCAGAGTTTTTGTTAGAACATGGATTCATCGATGCGATTGTAGAGAGAAAAGAGATGAAGTCTGTGCTATCAAAGATTCTGCAAATACATGTCGAAACTACAAAGTCGGAGAATGAACAGCAAAGACTTGATGAAAGTAATGTGAAAGAACAGAACAAAATCGATGATGGATCGGAGAAGAAGGCGGATGTAAAAACACAGACCAAAATGACTGCGGAGGAAGCTATTTCGGGAAAAAATCCAGATGCCAAATCGAAAAATATAAGTGCATGGGAACATGTTCAACTTGCAAGAGATAAAAACAGACCGACCGGAAAAGATTATATTGAATTATTGTTTACGGATTTTGTAGAATTACATGGAGACCGCCTCTATCGGGATGATGCGGCGGTAATCGGAGGTGTTGCAAAATTTCATGGACAGCCTGTGACGGTGCTTATTCAGGAGAAAGGTCATGGGACAAAAGAAAATATCGAGCATCGTTTCGGAATGGTATCACCGGAAGGATATCGCAAATCACTTCGTCTGATGAAACAGGCAGAAAAATTTGGACGTCCGGTTATTTGTTTTGTGGATACTCCGGGAGCGTTTTGCGGACTGGAAGCAGAGGAGAATGGGCAAGGAGAAGCGATTGCGCGCAATCTTTATGAATTGTCCGGCTTGAAAGTTCCGGTGTTATCGATTGTGATAGGAGAAGGTGGAAGTGGCGGTGCCTTAGCATTTGCAGTGGCAGATGAGGTATGGATGATGGAACATGCAATCTATTCGATCCTATCGCCGGAAGGATTTGCATCGATTTTGTGGAAAGACAGTAAACGTGCCAAAGAAGCAGCGGAAGTAATGAAAATGACGGCACAGGATTTGCAGGAACTTGGAATCATTGAACAGATTATTTGTGAAGAAGAGCCGTTGACAAGAGAGAACATGATACAGATTCAAAGAGAGCTGGAGAAGAACATAAGACAATTTCTTGAAAAATATGGAGCAATGCAGGAACAGGAGCTGATCAGGCATCGATATGAAAGGTTTCGGAATATCTAAAAAACAGTGGTTTCCATCTTGACTGCGTGTTATACTATATTAAATCGAAGCAGATAAATCATAGTGAGACAGTGGAATACATTTTCAAGTCTGTTGTTTCAAATAGATGATTTGTCCTGCCTTGAGCGAAAGAAAAGACAGGAGAGAATGCTGTGGATAACCGAAAAATAATCAACGATGTTCTGGTGCATTTGTTTAATGAGATATTGCAGTTGGAAGAAGAGGCAATCATTACAGAAGAATACAAAGATATTACCAATAATGACATGCATATTATCGAGGCGGTTGGTCTTGAGGGAGGCAATATGTCTTCGATAGCCGGGAAATTAAAAGTTACAGTCGGTTCCCTGACTACTTCTATGAACGGACTTGTGAATAAGGGATATACGGAGAGAAAGCGCGGTGAGAAAGATCGACGTGTTGTAAACATTTATCTGACTGAGAAGGGCAGAAGAGCGCATCATCATCATGCCGAATATCATGAACAGATGACAGATGCAGTGATGAAGGCATTGAATGAAGAAGAGATAGGGGTACTTGTAAAGACGTTGAATGGTTTGAGCGAATTCTTTCATCAGTACGAAAAAAGAGACAAGTCGGAATAATCGGCTTGTCTCTTTTTAGTTTGCGCACCATGGGCGCGCTCTAATGTAGAAGGTATATAACCTGCTCCAATCATTGCTTATCTGGGATTAAATTGTGTCGTTTCTTCTGACATATCCAGGATGTTCTGGTGTACAAACAACTTCTTTGCCATGAATCAGTTTTGCGTACTTATCAATAATCAGATTTTCAGCATGTACATCTGTTCCGATTGTTACATTCGGAAGTACAACACAATTCTTCAAAACAGCCCCTTTTTTAATAATACATCCACGTCCGATAATACAGTTCTCAACAGTACCCTCAATTGTACAACCATTTGAAATGATAGAGGATGTAGCACTTGCGGTTTCGTAATATTTTGTAGGGCAGGAATCACTTGTTCTTGTGTAAATCGGCCATTCGTCATCAAAAAGATTATTTCTTGTCTTTGCATCTAACAAAGAAAGATTGGCATCGAAATAGCTCTTCAGATCTGTGAGTGCGGCAAAATATCCATGATGAGAGATTCCACGAACATCCATATCATTACATGCATGATTCACAACCTGTGGAAGTGTATAAATAGCAGAATGAGATGCCCCTTTCTTGATTAAGTCGATGAATAAGTCTTTCTTCATAACATATGTATCCATGAAAATGTTGCGATTCTTTGCATTCGCACGATTCTTTTCAAGGGAGAGAACACCTTTTTGCTTGTTCAATGTCAGAACATCACAATCAAAGAAACTTTCATTCGCATTGTCTACAGTATGGTAGAGCAGTGTGATATCAGCACCGGATTCGATGTGTTTATTCAAAAGATCATCAAAATCCTGTTTGAAAACCATGTGGCTAGGTGCAATGATTACATACTCAGAATGTTCCTGCTCGATATATGCAAGGTTATGTAAATATGCAGCAATATCTGTATCGTACACTGGGTTGATGCTGTCAGATACTGGGAACAACATATGCATCTTACCACGTTTTGAGTTGATATTGTAGTGACGACCTGTTCCAAGGTGGTCAACTAAGGAACGCGGCTGTTTGTTAATAAATATTTTGATGCGGTCGATTCCGCTGTTTGTCATATTTGAAATCGGAAAATCAATGACACGATATCTTCCTAAAAATGAAAATGCTCCGATTGAGCGGTAATCCTGAAGTCCCTCCACGTGAATTCGGTTTCTGGAAAAACTAACAATTCCTAATGCGTTACACATATTATTCTGCCCCCTTTACGCGTTTTGCTACAAGTTCAATATTTTCGCTGTCTGCGTTTCCAACAACGGTATCTTTTCCGATATGGATACCATCTGCGACAAGGGCGCGAGTAACCACAGCACCTTCTTCAACTACAACACCCGGCATCAATACACTGTCGATGATCTTTGCACCGGTTGCTACTTTTGCACCTGTAAATAATACAGAGTTTACAATCTCTCCGTCGATGTCACAACCCTGTGTGATAAATGCTTTTTTGATATTGGCATTCGGTCCCAGAATATGAGGGAGAGTTGTTGCATCTTCTGTATAAATCTTCCATGTAGGATCGTTCAAATCCAATTCGTTCTTTGGATTCAATAAGTCCATATTAGCTTCCCACAGAGAATCAATTGTTCCAACATCTTTCCAATATCCTTTGAATTTGTATGCAAAGAGACGTTTGTCATCTGCAAGCATCTGTGGAATGATGTCTTTACCAAAATCGTGGTTGGAATCTGCGTCTTTCATATCGGCCTGCAACATCTTGCGAAGCAGTTTCCAATTGAAAATGTAGATTCCCATAGAAGCAAGATTGCTCTTTGGATGTTCCGGTTTTTCTTCAAATTCTACAATGCGTCCATCTTCGGAAGTGTTCATGATACCAAAACGGCTGGCTTCTTTCATTGGGACTTCGATAACTGCGATGGTTGCATCAGCATTGGATTTGATGTGATAATCCAACATCTTTGCATAGTTCATCTTATAAATGTGGTCACCGGAAAGAATAAGAACATATTCCGGATTATAATTGTTGACGAAATCAATGTTCTGTGAAATTGCGTCTGCAGTTCCACGATAAACATCCAAATCGGTATCTGCTTTCTCACGTGGTGGTAATACATAGACACCACTGTTCTTGGCATCAAGACCCCAACGTCTTCCAGCAGCTACATAACTGTTCAAAAGAATTGATTCATACTGGGTCAGTACTCCTACAGTATCGATTCCACTGTTCGCACAGTTACTAAGTGGAAAGTCAATGATTCGGTATTTTCCCCCATAAGATACTGCTGGTTTCGCAACTTTATTAGTTAATTCATGAAGACGACTGCCGCGTCCACCAGCTAAAATCATTGCAAGCATGTTATTTTGTTTCATAGAGTATCCTCCCATATTGCTTTTTCATAAGATAGTTATATTATACAATGAAAAGGCAGAAAATTCCACATTGTATCTGAAAAAAATACTAGTTTTAGTTGGGAAAAAAAGGAAAAGATATAAAAAAGAAACAAAAAAGAAAAAATCCGGTGAAAGTACAGGGGAACCCTATACTTCCATCGGATTTTATAATTATTCGAAATCATCCTCAAATGGATCGTCATAATCGTTTGACGGATCGTAATCATCAGAGTCTCCTCTGGATGCAATTGTAAGAATCAAGAAAATAACTGCAAGAACGAGTCCGACAATTGCACAGTATAAAAGATTACTTTCACTGGAACGATTCATAAAGGCATATACGCCTCCGCCAAGATATAAGATCATTGGCAAAATAAATGCGAAAACAGAATTTGATTTCTGCATGATCAACAATAATAATGCAGATACAAACATACATAATGCAAGAACGATGTAAGTCATGCTTGCAGATGTTGTATCACCGGAAGTGATTCCGTCCAGTCCGGATAACAATACAGAATAAATGCAGAAACCAAAACCGCCGAGTGAGAGGATTCCCAAAAGTACTCTCAGAACACGGAATCTTGCTTTTGGCTCATATTCATCATCAAGATCATCGTCATCATCCATATCATCATATGCGTTCATCGTACGCTGTTTTGCTTCGGTGAGATCATCATCCTCATTATCAAATCTTTTCTTTGGTTGATAAGAAGGGTCAGTAGAGAGCATATCTTCGTAACCTTTGCGCATTGCATGTTCACGTTTTGCACGAACCTGTTTTGGTGGGATGTTGCTGTATTTCTGTTCTTCTGCTTCTTCGGAAGCAATAGTTTGTGTGGCAGGTTCTTCAACCGAGCGACGTTTTCTTGGAGCTTCTCCGTCAGCCGGGCGACGTTTTCTTGGAGCCTCCCCATCGACTGGGCGACGTTTTCTTGGAGCTTCTCCGTCGACTGGACGACGTTTTCTTGGAGCTTCTCCGTCAGCCGGACGACGTTTTTTCGGAGTCTCTTCTCCATCAGCCGGACGACGTTTCTTAGGGGCGGCTTCTCCATCAAC
>DAVZKO010000102.1:0-10171 GCA_052272205.1 Schaedlerella sp.
GTACTGTGCATTGCACTGCGCCGCCCCCGCCAGTTCTTCCAGCGACACCTTTTCTCTATAATGTTCTTCTATATAAGATACCACCCGTTTGTACCGGTCTATTTTCTCCTTCTCTGCTGCTCTTTGCATACTCGCTGAAGGGTGGATCATCCGGTTTTTCTTTAACTGATTCAACAATCCGAGCACACCGATCTTGGCCTCGTAATACCATCCATCGCTTGGTATCAGTCCACACGCTACGATGCGATCATATCCTTCTGCGAATTCCACATATCCCGGCGCCCCGTAGTGTATCACATGCACAAAACTATCCTTGTGCGACATCAGCGGTTCGATCAATTCCTTTTGCATCTCATCCTCATAGGAAAAAGAAAGTATCTGAGGCTGGAAAATGATTACATCATGTAAGGTGACTGCTTCATTTCCACGAATCTGATGCAGTTCTTCACTGTTGAAAATACAGAAATCGCCTTCCTCCAACGTGAACTTTTCCAGATTCACTTCTACAGTATAACTGCCCTTTTTTATCTGAATGATTTCAATCCCGCTATGCCAGTGCCTCTGCACGAAAAAGCCATTCGGATAATAGGTATCCGGCCCTGACACAAACCGCATTACTGTCATCGGCCGCTCCTTCGTTCCGTGCCGGACATCCTCCTCCAGTGAATGTTCCTTATTCATACAACCGCTCCTCTACATCTTAAATGAAACAAGTGCCACATATATGCAAATGAAGTACTTATTTCTCAATCTCAATATTGTGTTATATTTCCACGAAATAATGCAAGATTTCTTTTCCTGTCTTCTATTATAATACAACACATAAGGGATTCAACACAATTCGAAAAGTATTTCAGGAGGATTTCATTATGATTCAGAAATTTACATTTGGAACACCATTTGACACAGAAGCTGTTGTCACTCCGTTTTCACCTGCAAGCGGTCTGCCGCCGTATGGAACAGTCACAATCACGGATGCCCCGGCATCTGATTCCTCAGATGCAGACAAAGCTCCGACATTTTGCTTCACTTATCAAATGGCTGATACAGATATTGTCTACGGACTCGGTGAAGCCAACCGCGGCATCAACAAACGCGGCTATATTTATACAAGCAACTGTACCGACGATCCACACCACACAGAGGAAAAACGCTCCTTGTACGGTGCGCACAACTTTATCATCGTTTCCGGCAAAGAGACCTTCGGTCTGTTCTTTGACTATCCAAGCACAATTACATTTGACATCGGATATACCCGTCAGGATACACTGACTGTTTCCTGTGAAAATGCGGATTTGGATTTGTACGTAATCGAAGGAGACTCTGCCTATGACATCGTAAAGCAGTTCCGCAAGATCATCGGTCGCAGCTACATTCCTCCGAAGTTTGCATTCGGCTTCGGTCAGAGCCGCTGGGGATATAAGACTGCCGATGATTTCCGAAATGTGGTAAAACAGTATCGGGAAAATCATCTTCCAATCGACATGCTCTATATGGATATCGACTACATGCAGGACTATAAGGATTTCACTGTCAATCCGGAAGAATTCCCGGACTTCAAAGCATTTGTCGATGAGATGAAAGCACAGAATATCCATCTTGTACCGATTATCGACGCCGGTGTCAAGATTGAAGACGGCTATGATATTTACGAGGAAGGAAAAGAAAATGATTTCTTCTGTAAACGAAAAGATGGCTCCGACTTTGCTGCTGCCGTATGGCCGGGTCGGACACATTTCCCGGATGTCCTGAATCCGGAAGCCAGAGCCTGGTTTGGTGGAAAATATGAACGACTGATTTCTCAGGGAATCGATGGATTCTGGAATGATATGAATGAGCCTGCGATCTTCTACTCGGATGAAGGCCTGGCAGAAATGAACGCATTTATGAAAAACGCTGTCACCGAAAACTCCGGTGCTAACGATTTCTTCTCCGACATGAGACCACCTCAGCTTGCCAACAATCCGGAAGATTATCGCAGATTTTACCACAATGTAAACGGCGAAATGATCCGACACGATAAGGTTCATAATCTGTTCGGATACAACATGACCCGCGCTGCCGGAGAAGCCTTCCAAAGAATAGCACCTGGCAAACGCATTCTCATGTTCTCCCGTTCCTCCTACATCGGCATGCACCGCTACGGCGGAATCTGGACCGGAGACAACCAATCCTGGTGGTCACACATCCTGCTGAACCTAAAGATGATGCCGTCACTGAACATGTGCGGATTCCTCTACACCGGAGCAGATCTGGGCGGTTTCGGTTCCGACACAACCCGCGACCTCCTTCTGCGCTGGCTTGCACTCGGCATCTTCACACCGCTGATGCGGAATCATTCCGCACTCGGAACCCGTGAACAGGAATGCTATCAGTTTGAAAATGTCGCAGACTTCCGCCATGTACTTGGCGTTCGCTATCGCCTCCTGCCATACATTTACAGTGAATTCATGAAAGCAGCGCTGCACGACGACATGTACTTCAAGCCACTGGCTTTCGAATACCCTGAAGACACCATGGCACGCCAGATCGAAGATCAATTAATGATCGGAAATGAAATCATGATTGCTCCGGTCTACACCCAAAACGCAGCCGGAAGAAACGTCTACCTGCCGGAAGAAATGAAATTCATCAAGTTCCTCCCAGACGGAACCATCTCCGAAAAAGTGCTGGAAAAAGGACTTCATTATGTAGACATCGCATTAAACGAAGTGTCTCTATTTATAAAGAAAGGAAAATGCATCCCGATAGTAGATGCCGCTGAACATGTTACCGCAGTCGATATGGATACACTGCAGATGATCGGATATGAAGGGGCAGACTATGAGCTCTATGATGATGACGGAGTGAGTATGTGAACTTCCAGAAATTTTAAACCTAAAACTCTCCGGTTTCAGCACCAATCACTGAAATCGGAGAGTTTCTCCATTAATCAGCAGACACTATTTACATATTTTCTTTGCTAGCATCGTATAACTGATTTACAAATCGGCTAAACTCTGATTTTTTCCACACAACCGGCACCGGATACAAAGGATTTCCCTCTTTCTCTGCCCACCTGGCAATCTTTGAAATATCCTTTTTCTGAATCATATCCGGATACTTTGGAATTCCCATTTTTTCGTTCATCTCATCAATCCATTGAAGAAATGCCTCTGCCTTTGACTGTGTGCCAGCATCCTCTGCTTCGATACCGCAGACATCACATAGCTCCGCTAATTTTTCATGCACAGCACTTCCATATGCCCTCATAACCTGCGTCAGTAACATCGCCATCGCCAATCCATGAGGGACATTATACAGCCCACTTAATGTATGACCTATTGCATGAACATATCCTACACTCCCTCTTGTAAATGCTCTACCTGCATAAAATGCTGCCTGCTGCATCTTCTGTCTGGCTATCAGATTTTCTCCATCCTGATACGCTGTATACAAATTGTCATAAATATATTTTACAGCCTGCCTACATAAATCTCGTTCAAATTCTGTATTATATTTATCATTCGTATACGCTTCTACTGCATGACATAACGCGTCCATTCCCGTTGCTGCTGTAACAGAAGATGGTAATGCAACTGTCAGTTTCGGATCTAAGATGACCACCTTCGGCATCAGACATAAATCGTTAATTGCTGCTTTATGATGTGTTTTCTCTTCTGTTATCACTGCCGCGATGGTAGTCTCTGAACCACTTCCGGCGGTTGTCGGAACTGCAATAAATAATGGAATCGGTCTTAATACCTTAAATACCCCCTGCAATTGTCTTATTGATTTCCTTGGACGTGCTATTCTCGCACCGATTGCTTTTGCGCAATCCATTGGAGAACCACCGCCGACTGCAACAATACAACTACACTTTTCTCGCTTAAATATCTCTACACCGTGCTCTACTTCCGTATCTATCGGATTCTGTGAAACGTCATCAAAAATATAATATGACAAATTTTCCTGTCTTATGTACTCTGAAAGAATTTACGTTTCTGCTAAAGAAAATTATATAGAATCGTTCCAATTCATCCTTCCATATCTCAGTGCCATTCCATAAATCTCTTTCTGCAGCTTAACAGATAATTGTCTTGTGTTAACTCTCCATTTCCAGTTCTTTCCGACTGTCGATGGCGTGTTGATACGGCTCTTGTTATCCAGTCCTAAATAATCCTGCATCGGAATCACACAGAGTTTTGCACTACTTCTCATAATCAGGCTAATGAAAGACTTGTATAATTCCTTGTCCGGTGTTGCCTGATCGCAAAGATATTCTCTTGCAAGTTTCTGTTCATCCTTCGTAATACTGCTCCACCATCCAACGATTGTCTCGTTATCATGAGTTCCTGTGTATGCAACACTATTTACCGGATAATTATGTGGCAAATAATCATTCGCACATCCGGAATCTCTGGAATCAAATGCAAACTCCAGAACTTTCATTCCCGGAAATCCACTGTCTCTTACCATATCTCGTACAGAATCCGTTACATAACCCAAATCTTCTGCAATAACCGGTTTCCATCCAAGTGCCTGCTCTACTTTACGGAACAATTCAATTCCCGGTCCTTTTTCCCAATGTCCGCCAATTGCATTTTCTGCTTCATACGGAATAGAAAAATATTCGTCAAACCCGCGGAAATGATCAATACGGACGACATCATACATGTTGAACACATAGCGAAGTCTTGAAATCCACCATTCGTAACCGGTGCTTCTATGATACTCCCATCGATATAACGGATTTCCCCACAACTGTCCTGTTGCCGAAAATCCATCCGGCGGGCATCCTGCTACTGCTACCGGAACATTTTCTGAATCTAACTGAAACAGTTCTGGATGTGCCCATGCATCAGCACTATCCATCGCAACATAAATCGGAATATCTCCAATAATTTTAATCCCTTTGCTGTTCGCATAATTCTTCAGCTTCATCCATTGTTCATGAAATTTAAACTGCATATACTGCTGAAATTCGATATCGTAATAAAGTTCTTCCCTATAGTAATCCATTGCATTATTCCAACGAAGTCTGATATCCTCTGCCCACTTCGTCCATTCTACATCATCAAATCTTGTCTTTACTGCCATAAATAATGCATAATCTGCCAGCCACCAGTTATTTTCTGCAACAAATTTCTGGTAGTCCTGATTCTCACTGATATTACTTCTCTCATATGCTTTTCGAAGCAATGGATACCGCCCTTTATAAATTTTCTCGTAATCTACTTTATTTTTTATTGTTCCCCAATTTACTTTATCGCACTCTGCACGAGTCAGCACTTTTTCCTCAATCAGCTCGTCCAGACTGATAAAATATGGATTTCCTGCAAATGTAGAGAAAGACTGATACGGCGAATCTCCGTAACTGGTCGGACCAAGAGGAAGTATCTGCCAGTAACTCTGTCCGGCGTCCTTCAACCAATCTACAAATTCATATGCACTTTTTGAAAAACATCCAATGCCGTATTCAGATGGCAAACTACTGATTGGCATTAAAATACCTGCAGCTCTTTCATTCATTTTTAATCTCCCTTTCTTTTAAAACCTGCAATTAAACTTCTATCATGACTCCATAGTGATCGGATACGACCGGATAAACAGTTCCATTACACACAACCTTTGATGAATGAACTTGTTTCTCCTGATTACAGAAAATATAATCGAGTCTCTTTTCATTTTTCAGATTGCTTCTGCCATCGGATTCACGCCAGCCATCAATTTCTTCTTCCACCGTAATGCCGTCATCCTTTTCTTCTGCTAATACATATGTATCCTTCCATCCACTGCTACAGATTAGTTCGTAACCTTCCCCTTTTATATTATCCAGACTGTTAAAATCTCCCATAAGCCATATCGTACTTTTTGCAAATTCTACATCACTAAGTACCCGTTGCATTGTTTTCCACTGTTTTCGCAATGGCTCTTCCTCGTCATTCCACCATCCCATATGTACAGTGAAATACCAGTCATCACTGTCTTTGGTCTGAATTCCAAGTATTTTTCTCGTCTTCCAGTTTGCATAATCATCTACCTGGCTGATGAGATACTGTCGCACTCTTGCAATCGGTTTTCTCGACAACAAAGCCATTCCTTCATCGTATTTCCCATATCCAAGTTTAGCTGAAATCCATGTCCAATAGTAATATGATCCGTTTTCCCGAAGTTTCTCCACTACTGCTTTCGCATGATTATCCTCTCTTACTGGAAGTCCAAATTCCATACATCTTGTATAGCCTGCCAACATAACATCCGGAATAATACCTGCACTTGCCGATTGATTTACTTCTTGTAATGCAATAATATCCGGCTGCTCTTTCTCTAACATTTTTATGAATTGTTCCCTCTTTTGCGTATAATTGTTTTCTACTAAACTATGCGTATTCAACGTCATGAATTTCATTTTCATCCGCTCCTAATTACTGTCCTTTACTCTCGCTTTCACGTATTTGATGCGAGGGATATAATCCCCTCGCATCTCATTTTTATAAAATATCATTAATATCTGATTTTAATACATCTGCTTTTGGTCCATACACTGCCTGAATTCCATTATCTTTCTTAATCAGACCCAGTGCGCCCTCTGACTTCCATGCCGGAAGTTCTGCAACTTTATCCAACTCTTTTACCGTCACACGTAATCTTGTCATACAAGCATCCACAAGAACTATATTTTCCCGCCCACCGAGAAGTGTAATAATTCTTTCTGCCTGGCTGTCAGCCGCACCTTTTTTCACATTTGCACCTTCTGATGTATTTGTATCGTCCGCATCTGCATTTTCATCCATGTAATTACCAAGTCTTCCCGGTGTTGCATAATGGAATTTACCAATCATAAAATATGCCACAAAATATCCAATCGCAAAGAACACCACAACACAAATTACAAAGTTAATGACATCACCTGCAAGTCCGGCTCTTAAACACATTGGGATTCTGGTAATAAACTCCAGATTTCCAAATGAATGAACTCGTAAATGAATGATTCCTGACATTGCAAATGCACATCCCTGTAAAACGGCATATACAATGTATAATGGCAATGCACAGAACATGAACATAAATTCCAATGGTTCTGTAACACCTGTCAAGAATACTGCCAATACAGTTGAGATAAACATTGAACGATATTTATCTTTCTTGTCTACATCAACTCGACGATACATAGCAAGTGCTACACCAAGTAACAATCCGGTTGCTCCTATCATCTGACCTACTTTGAAACGTGCCGGTGTAACAGTAGTAAGCAAATTCTTGTATGCATCAAGCTGTCCTGCATCTTTGTAATTGATCAAATCTGTTACCCATGCGAGCCACAGCGGATCCTGTCCAAATACCTGTTTTCCGGCATTGATTCCAGTTGCAATTGTGTAAGTTCCGCCAAATGAAGTATAGTTCATTGGAATTGTCAGCATATGATGTAATCCAAATGGAAGTAACAGACGTTCCAACGTTCCATAGATAAATGGTGCCAGGATTGGTGAGGTAGAAGATGAATTTGCAATCCACACACCAAATGCATTGATTCCTGACTGTACTACAGGCCAGATTACTGCCAAGATTAACGAAATAATTACTGACCATGCAATACAAACCATTGGTACAAAACGTTTTCCATTAAAAAATGACAACGCATCCGGTAATTTACGATAGTTGTAATACTTATTATAGATTATTCCTCCGGCAAATCCTGAAATAATTCCGACAAACACACCCATGTTCAGTGCCGGAACTCCCAATACGGAAGTAAAATATCCATTTACTAAAATTTCTTGTCCAAACAATGTATGTGTTATTGCATCCGGGTCATTTAACATTGCAGAAGTAACTCCGAATATTGAACCCGTTATCTGGTTAATTAAGATAAATGTGATTACTGCTGCAAATGCACCGCCTGCTCTTTCTTTTGCCCAGGAACCACCAATTGCTACTGCAAATAGAATATGTAAGTTATTAATGACTGCCCATCCGATGTTCTCCATCGTACTTCCGACCGTCAAAATGAACGAAATATCTCCGCCTGCCATCTGTACCAGTTTTCCTATACTGATCATCAGACCTGCTGCCGGCATAACTGCAATAACCGTCATCAATACTTTCCCAAGTTTCTGAAGAAGATCAAAATTAAAGTTGAATTTCTTCTTTTTCTTCTTCGAAGTTTCTTCATCTACTGTATTTTTCTCTGATTTATCTGCCTTGACATCTGATGTTTTTTCTGTGATGTTCTGATTATCTTTTGCTACTTCCTCTTTTTTGTCCTTCACTGTCAGTACTACAGATTCTCCAGCTTTTACATTTCCCTCTGTATATAAAATTTCTTTTTCTTCCAAATCTGAACAAATCAAAACAGGGCTGATGGAATTAATTCTTTTTTCTTTCAGAAAATTCAAATCCACCTCAGCTATCAGATCACCAGCCTTTACTTTATCGCCTGCTTTTGCGTAAACATTAAAACATGCACCATTCAAAGATACCGTTTCAAGTCCCACATGCACCAAAACCTCAAGACCATTATCTGCTGTAAATCCATATGCATGACCGGTTTCAGCAATTGATGAAACTTCTCCGTCCACCGGACTTACAATCTTCCCCTCTTCCGGTATGATTGCTATTCCATCCCCGATAACTTTCTCCGCAAATACCGGATCGGGAACTTCTGATAGTGAAACTGTCTTACCGGTTAACGGTGCCAGAATAGTTGTCAGTACATTTTGTTTCTCTTGATTACTCACTTTTAAACCTCCCCTATGTTTCCTTTACTCTATATTATTTTTTATTGCACGCTTTTGCTTTTTATTTGCATTATTTTGTGCAACCGTTTGCATTAATTATAATCAGAGTTTCATGATATTTCAATTCTATCTTCTAATATCGCATCGCTTTCTCTTTTTTCCACAATTTATTGTTCTTGTTTTTGTGCATTTTTCTAGTTTCATTTTTGTTGTTTTGAAATATCACACAATTTACCATCTGTACTTTTGTTACTATTGCTCAACATTTCCTTCTTTTCATTCCCGGGTCTTTTGCATAACTCATGCAATTTCTTATGCAATGCATTTGACATTCCTATTTTCTTTCTTTAAAATACTATTTATATCAAAAAACGAAAGGCTTTATTTATGACAGTAACAATTAAAGATGTGGCAGCTTTGGCAGGTGTATCTCCTTCTACAGTATCCAGAACCTGTAAAAACAACCCTTCTATCAGCAGTGAAACAAAAGAAAAGGTTCGAAAAGCAATGCTCGAGCTTGGATATGAACCAAATTTCCAGGCTAGCAACCTTGCTTCTCAAAATTCGCGAACAATAGGGATTATCCTTCCTGCATCTGCACGTGAAGTATACGAAAATTCATTTTATCTTGAAGCAGTTCGCGGCGTCAGTCATTACTGTAACCAAAAACAATACATGACAACGATTGTAACCGGACAGGACGAAGACGAAATATTACAAGCAGTCCGTTCCATGTCGAGAAGTGGCAAAGTAGATGCGTTTATCGTTCTGTATTCCAGAAAAGATGATCCTGTTATCGACTATTTATTTAATGAAGAATTGCTATACAGTCTGATTGGAAAAGCTACACAATACACAAATCAGAGTATATATATTGATAATGATAATCTGCTGGCAGGGCAGGAAGCAACTGAATACCTCTACCAGCTCGGTCATCGTCGAATTGCATATCTGGGTGCTGACAGCAATCTCATTTTCTCTGCTGACAGAAAATCCGGTTACCAGCTCGCACTCGCAAAACATGGACTTCCGATGCGGCCTGAA
The DNA here is from genome assembly GCA_052272205.1 of Schaedlerella sp. GTDB lineage: Bacteria > Bacillota > Clostridia > Lachnospirales > Lachnospiraceae > Schaedlerella. The sequence continues at coordinate 9,765 of DAVZKO010000102.1, forward strand.
TATTGCGTAGAAGTTGCAAATGTATCACAGAATAATACCGAAGAAATTTCTGCGTTATTATTACAATCTGAACCCCCAACCGCAATTGTAGTAAGTGATGATATTCTTGCTGTTTCTCTGGAACGAGTATGTCTGCAGAACAAGCTGTCGATTCCGGAAGATTTATCAATCATCTCCTTTAATAATTCATTATTTGCAAGATTGACTTCTCCACAGCTCACATCCATTGACATCAATTCATGCCAGCTGGGAATTGAAGCAGCCTCACAGATTATTAATCATATTGAAAATCCCGGATTGGTTGCGACAAAGATTATCGTGCCACATCATTTGATAGAAAGAGACAGTTGCTGTAAGATTTCTGGAGATTGACACTCCCCACAGCTAAAGCAGGGGGATTCTTGCTT
>DAVZKO010000103.1:0-10076 GCA_052272205.1 Schaedlerella sp.
AGGCTCCCTCCATACCGGCAATTGCAATAATCACCCTCGCAGTCATAATCTCTTCCTGATATGCCAAAAGCCGGTGAAGTCCTGCGACACCGACATCATACAGTCTGACAACACGATTGCCAAAACATTCCGCCGTTTTTGCCGCTTCTTCCGCAACCGGAATATCACTGGTTCCTCCGGTTGCGATTACGATTGTGCCAACTCCGTCCGGCTCCGGCAACTCCCCTATCATGCCAATCCGACTCATCTTATCATACTGAAGCGGTAGCTTTTCTTCTACCAATTCAGCCGCTTCGCTGCTCATCCTTGTAATCAGAATATGTTTCTGTCCACGATTCAACATCGCCATGACAATCTCACAAATCTGCTCCGGCGTTTTGCTTGCGCCATAGATTACTTCTGCAATTCCCTGTCTCAAAGCCCTATGATGGTCTACCTTGGCAAATCCAATATCTTCAAACGGAGCTTCTTTTAACTTGAGCATTGCTTCCTCTATGTCTACTGTGCCAGAAGCCACCTGCGCTAACAAGTCTCGCACTTCTTTCTGCTCCATCTCTTATCCCCTGCCTTTCATATCAAGTAAAACGATATCAAACCATGGAGATAATCTGTTTTGAATTTCCTCTCTTTGTTCTACTGCACGCATGACATCCTTTGCTGTAAATTGCAGTCTGGCTGCATCATGAAATACACGCACTCGGAAATCTTCAAATCCCATGTCAAAAAGCTCTCCTTCTGCCCGTTCCACTCTTTCCAAGCCTTCTTTAGTCAGTTTCGTCCCCGTTGGAATTCGGGTCGCAAGACAAGCATAAGCCGGTTTATCCCATGTAAATAATCCGGCTTCTTTGGACAGACGACGGATCTCTGCTTTCGTAAGACCACACTCCCGAAGCGGAGAGCGCACTTCCATCTCCCGTAGTGCTTTCATTCCCGGCCGGTCTCCTGCATCATCCGAAGCGTTGGTTCCGTCAATTAAAACCGTATATCCAGCTTTCAAAGCCTGCTCTTTCAGCAAACCAAACAAAGCAGTTTTACAATAATAACAGCGATTCCATGGATTCTCTGTCACCGCATCGTTGCTCAGAACATCATGTTCAATTACTTTAAGATTCGCTCCAACCTGTTTGGCAAGACGTTTGGCATCTTCCAATTCAAATTCCGGCTGAAAAGCAGTTTTTATAAAAAAGGGTTGAATATCCGCACCACTTTGTACTGCCGCATAAAGCAGGTAAGATGAATCTACTCCGCCTGAAAATCCAAGTGCAACTTTAGGGTTTTCTTTAAAAAACTCTGGCAAATTCATTTGTTATTCCCTCCTAAATAAGCTCCAATTGCTTCCACATCGGCTTCTTCCATCAGCTCTTTATCGTATAATAATTCTTTTGTCGATCCATCCGCAAATAAACTGCCCTCTTTTAACAAAATACATCTCGAACAGACTTCCGCAGCAAAAGTTAAATCATGTGTCGCAATCAGCATCGTATGTGGCAGTTTCTGAAGTACTTGTATCAGATTGCGCCGCGCCTTCGGATCAAGGAATGCGGTCGGCTCATCCAGTACCATAACCGCAGGCTTCATAGCCAGCACGGTAGCCATCGCCGCCATTCGCTTCTCTCCGCCGGATAATTTCAATGCACTTTTCTCTTTCAAATGTGAGATATGTAACAGCTCTAACCGATCCTCTACCCTGTATCTCACCGACTCTTCATCCAGCCCAAGATTTCTTGGGCCAAATGCGATATCATCATAAATCGTTGGGAGAAAAAGCTGATCATCCGGATTCTGAAATACAATTCCTACTTTTTTACGAATCTCCGTCAAATTATTTTTATTTAATTCAGTTCCATCTACCGTTATCTTTCCCTTTCCCGGAATCACTCCAACCATGGAAAGAATCAAAGAACTTTTGCCAGCTCCGTTCGCCCCAATCAATGCCAAATGTTCTCCCCGTCGAATATTTAGATTCAGATGATTCACCGCTACTGTCCCGTCCGGGTAGGTCACCGTCCAGTCTTCCATTGTCACCATCGCATCATACCTCCCAGTAATTCCGTAATATCAACACATCGAAATAAAATCGATGAACCACATCCTACGATCAAAAATATCGTATCCCGAACCTCCCATGCAGGACGATTTCTTTTTACATCCCGCAGTGTATAAAGTCTGCACTGCATCGCCTGATATACCCGTTCCGCTCTATCCGCACTCCGCAGAAGCAACTGTCCCACAAATGGTCCGAATTCTCGAATGCTCGGCCACTTTGCGCCATTGCTCCGAAGACGAAAAGCCGTCACCATTCCAGCAGCTTCTTCCGCCAGCACTCCGATATAGCGGTAAACCATTTCCAATAATGTAACAACAAGTTCCGGCACATAAAAACGGCGCAACTGATCCATCAACATAGAAAACGGAGTCAAAGCTACCAAGATCAAGATCGCACTGACACACAAAATTGTACGACTGAGCAGCATTGCCAAAGATACAACTCCGCCGGCAATTGGTATCATACCTATATGTGCAATGATAGCCCGGTCAAATATCAGATTACTGATTCCCGCAAATAAACAGAACGGCATTGCTACTGCCGCTCTTTTTCCAATCATTGAAAATGGTATCTCTGCCAACGCCATAACCAATACCGGATAAAACAAAAAAGGTGCAAGCCTGGTCAGCTCATATTTTTCAAAAGAAACAACGCATAAAATGTACACAAATGTAACCGCCAATTTTGCAAATGGATGTACTCTGTGAAGGGTTGTCTTCCCGGCAGACAACTGTTCTAAGGAATATAACATATTCAATTTACTTCGTATATCTGCCACTTTTCTTTCCCACACTTTCTTATTTTACTTTTTCTCGTTTTTGGCTTTCTTGCGTTTCACAGTTGAAATGCTCCAGCCTGCTGCACCTACTACCAGACAAGTCAGCACAGCTCCTATCACCCCGGAAAAGCTGGTTCCCTTTCCTTCTCCGTCTGCGAAATCATAATCCGGTAGAAAAGATATCTTTTCTTGAATCGAAGATGCCAAATCATACGCTTTTCCACTCTTTTCCAATTCATCCGTACCAGCAGTTTTTGCAACTGACCACTCCAATCCGTCTGGATTAGCAGAAGCGTATAAGGACAATCCGCCTCCTACCAGAACAGCTAATACTGCAAATATTACTACCACTTTTTTCATAGAACGCCCCTGTTCTTTCGGCTCATTTTCTATTGTTTCGGACAACAATTCTGGTCGCATCTGATATACAAAATTCAAAATTGCCGCTGTAATGATGCCCTCTACTGCACCAATTGCCAAATGAATCGGCTGCATCAGCGCAACGAATGTTGTAAAAGGAAGTTCCGTCACGCCCGATGCCAACGTTTCCAATACCACACCAAACGCTCCGAGTTGAATACTGATAATCGCAGATACAATTGTGACCCACGTAATTCTCTTCCGAGTAACTTTTCCTTTTAGCAATGGTCGGAATAAAAGTGGATACACAATCAAACAGGGAATCACTCCCATATTAAAGATGTTCGCCCCCAGAGCCAATAAACCACCATCTGCAAAAAACAGACATTGAATTAATAATACTGCCGTGATTGTTATCAGTGCCGGAGCTCCTCCAAGCATTCCAGCTAGCAAGATTCCTCCCCCGATATGTCCGCTCGAACCGGTTCCCGGAATTGTAAAATTAATCATCTGTGCCGCAAACGTAAAGGCACCGGTCACCGCCATGAGCGGGAGTTTTCTCTGTCCCATATCATCTAGTTTTACCTTATGTACTGCGTAGGTAAGTGCTGCTGCACTTGCTACATACATTCCGCCGCCTACCGCAGGGGATAGCAATGCATCTGACATATGCATAATCGTATACCTCTTTTCATTTTATTTTGGAGCAAGGCCGTGATGGATCTTGCTCATACTGTTATTATTTTGTCACTCTTTATGGTATCTCGTCAATATAAGTTTTCAATTTCCACCTATCTTTATGCTCTTTCTACTATCAAATTATCTATTGCTGCTCGTAAATCAGTACGAATCAGCCACTCAAACCTGTCATAATAATCCAATCCAACACTTTCCATCAACTCTCATAAATCTTCTCTTGACGGTCCGGGTGTTCTCTCTGTAATAAAAACCGGAACATAATTACTTCATCCTTAAATTTTGTACATCGTATCATTCGATATACTTTGTGTCAATATAAAAGAAAGGCGGACATATCAGATATCTCCCATCCAATACATCCGCCTTCTCTCAAGACTTCTATTTCAATTTTTCAAAATCAATTCTTATTTGTCATATGCATGCTTTCCAGCATCCAGGTCTGCTCTGATTTCTTCAACCTTCTTAGGTGTCAGTTTGTAGAACAGAAGTGGTACACATGATAACAAACCGATTACAAATGGAACCACGTTTACGACAATGTTGATTCCCTGCTTTGCTGCTGCTGTCTGCTCTGCACCTGCTACATATCCTGCTGCTGCAAGAAGAAGTACTCCTGCTGAACCACTGATAGCTGTAGAAAGTTTTACACCAAAGCTTAACATAGAAGCTGCGATACCTTCCTGACGACGACCAAGTTTCCAATCACCATATTCGATAGAGTCTGATACAAGACCGAAGCAAACGGATGATGATGAGTTACAAAGTCCACAGATAAATGATACACCAAGTAAGTATGGTTTATTACTTGTTGGATTAATAAACATCAATAAAAATCCGATACACATGATTACATTCAGAATAATCAGATACCATTTTTTTGTAAATGTCCTTGTTCCCCATGGAATAAAGAAGTTACCAACTAACTGCGCAATCGTCATTGTTGTAAATACCATTGCGATAACTGTATAATCACCAACTACATAGATGATGTAATATGTAAGCATTCCCATACGACCTGATACACAGATTGTTCCGAATACTGTTGCAAGTACTACCAATAATAACTGGTCATTCTTTGCTACTTCTTTCAAGCTTCCAAAGAAACCAAGTTTCTCGCTCTGTGGGTCTGCATGTAACTGCTCTCCATATGTTTCTTTACATCCAAGTCCACAAATCCAGAATACCGGAATCATGATTAATGATAAGATTACTGTTGTTACAAAATATCCATGAGCGTTTGCAACTTCTGCTCCACTGAAGTGAAGAATCATTGGCATTGCACATGCTGAAAGGATAATACCGATTACAGAAGAACCGATTCCTCTTGCTGTAGCAAGATTCATACGAACCTGTGAATCAATCGCAATTACATTCTGTAATGCCTGATATGCGATAGAACATGCTGTGTATGCCATACCTGCACCAACATAAGTAATCAGACATAAGATAACTTTTGCTGTTCCTTGTACCGGGAATACTGTAAATGTTAAAATGTTGAAAATGGCAAGAACAGGTGGTGCCATAAACAAGTAAGGTCTGAATTTACCCCATCTTGTGTTTGTTCTATCTGCGATATTTCCCATCATTGGATCATTGATTGCATCCCAAATACGTGCAATCAACATAATCATGGAAATAGCACCGGCAGCAAGACCTACAACATCTGTGTAAAACAACATCAAATAGTTATTGATCATGTACCAACTCATCTGACAACCAACTTCTCCTAAACTATAGGAAAACATCAGTTTTGGGTTTGTTTTTTCTTTTGCATTGTTACCCATTTTTCATCCTCCTCTTTCGGTCCATTGACCTCTTTCCTTGATGAATCAATCTTATCATTTTCGAGTATAGGCAACTATGTAAAAAAGTATAATTTTCCCATTTAGAATTGTTCTTTTTTATAAAATTTTAATATTTACATAATGAAAGACAAATTTTGGTATCAGGTTTTTGTCCTATTGCTGTCAAAAAGATTCATGGTATCTTTTTATCGTATGCTCGACATCAATGTTTGATAGCAAAAAAGGAATCTTACCTATTTCCACCAGTAAAATTCCTTCCACTTACATCTCAGCCACAACAATCCCCTGTATCTCCTGTGCCGCAATTCGTGTCTCCACCGTCAGCACATGATCTGCTGCTTCTACTTTACGAATCGTCAACTTCGGCTGACACCATCTTCTTAAGTAATCTACCTCCTGTAGTGACAAATCATTAAAGTAATCCAGTTCTTTCCATTCATCCTGCACATTTCCATTTGTCTGACTCACAGAAAACATTTTCACAATATATGTACCATTATTTACATTATTAATTTTAAAACTCATCTGCATACTTTCGTTATCGGAATAAAAACGCTGCTGATTTTCCAATTCGATTTCATTTTCATTTCTGGAATAATAACGGAAGTTCAGATGCTTATAGTTGTGACAGCAAATAAAAAACAATCCGTTCTCTTTATAGGAAACAATTGCATTTTTATTGCGCCCGACAATATACTGTTCCAGATGATTCATAAAATCGAATGCAAAATATGCCGGTTTACGAACACCATTCCTCGTAATCAATCCACATCCGCCAAACAAAAACTGCTCCGAATCAATACTTTCGGAAAAGATATCCGTCGCCACCCAATATCCAAGTGCATCGACCTCATCATAATTTTCAATGAGATTCTTCATAATATATGCACTTTTATACACTCCATCATTCAGACAATTTCGATTGGATAAGGTAGAACTCCATTCAGTCACTAAGACTTCGGTATCTTCCATCCCAATTCTTCTCAATTCTTCTTTTGCATCCTGAATTTGATGATAGAGATAACTTGTATCGGAAGAATATGGATTCCTTCCCGCATCCAGAATCTCCTCATCTCGTAAGTACGGATAAGAATACAAGGAAATAAAATCCGGCTGATGCTTTCTCTTCTTCCAATCCGACAGAAGCTGATGCAATTCTTTTCCCATAATATTCAGACTGAATCCGGCTCCACCGACTTTGATATTCGGCGCATAATTTTTGAAGATTCCTGCAATAATGTCAAACACCTTAAAATACTCGTCTGTATCTACACTTTCCTGCACAGCGGAGTTTTTCTCAAGTTCGATATACCAACTCTCCACTTCTTCCAAGCCATAACGTCTTGTCCAATGCCGAATCATTTCTTCCAGAAACCCTTTATTATTTTCAATCATTGAAATGTGATTCTTTGTTTTATTTTCAAAAATAGACGGACCTACTTTTTCAAAAAATGTATGATTTTTAAATCCAAGCTCAATATGTGGTTTAATTTTCAAACTCACAAGAAAATCTATCACCTGATCCAATAAAGTAAAGTTATATTTTGTATTCTTTTCGTCAATCTGAATCATCATCTTCTCAGAAAAGACCTGCCAGAATCTCATGTATTCAAATCCAAGATGTTCTTTTAAATACTGCACCTGTTCTCTCACATCATAACGGAGCAGATTCTCTGCCGGTCCGATATTGATCATACGTTTCCAGTATTTCTTCGTCTTTTCTTTATTCTTCGTATCCACTTCCAGCACCGACACAACCGAATCCGCCGCATCGGAAGTACTCACCAGATTAGATGCCAGATACTGCTCTACCTTCTCCAACACTTCGCTGCTGTTTTCGGTATTGCCCGGTGCCTCCGTCTTTTTCTGCATCTGTGTGCGATATTCTGCCGGTGTGATCTGATAACTTTCTTTGAATACCTGATTGAATGATGCCAGATTGGAAAATCCGTTATCCATCGCCACTTTCAATATGGTCTTATCCGAATACAACAGTTCACTCACTGCATGGTCAAGACGAATATTATTAAGCAATTTCAAAAAGCTCATTCCGAAATTCTTCTTAATGTATTTCGAAAGATATGCATTGGACAAATACAATCGCTCCGATAATTCCTGCAGTGTAATCGGCTCACTATAATTCGTCATGATGAAACTCATGATCTCATTCATTCGCTCATCCTGGATTCCTCGCAGTGAATCATATTGCTTCATTCCCTTTTTCACAATAAAATCTGATGTAATAAGATAAATGAGCTGATAATAGATGCTGTTCTTTAACGCAATTGCCTGACCTTCTGTTGCCTGATACAGATTGAATATCTGCCGGATATAATATCGCATCTTCTCGTAACTCTCAGATTTTTCTTCCGCTGAATTACACCAGAAAAACGGCTGTTCTCCGCCGAATATCTCAGTCAGCATCGTATAGTCGATAAACAGACTTCCGAACAGTACTTCCTCCTCTGAAAAATATTCATGACGGACTTTGGAATTAATCAGTATAAAATCTTCTGCATCCAAATGATGCGATTCTTCTTCATAGTTAATCTGAAGTGATCCATCCAGCACATAGATGATCTCAATATCCTGATGAAAATGCATGATCTGTTCCCGCTTTGTAGAAAAACAACAGCGGACAATATTTTCATATTTCACTATATGTACCCTCTCTCAAACATACCACCAGCAGAACTTGCCATCACCAGATCCCGATCTGTGTTTTGACGCCCCGCAAAAACTTCTGTATCTGTTGGTCGTATACTTCACAACAAACAGCAGGCAACCTACTTGCCTGCTGTTTGTATTTGTCATTTGTTATATTTTATTATACTGATTTTTCCAGCTTTTGAAAAGTTATTTTTCGTTATAGTAAATCTTTACCTCTCCATACATTCCGGTTGGCTCCAATGTTTCGTGGTTAAAATCAAATGGTGGACGCATTCCGTTTAACTGCTCTCTTGCAGGTGTGGTTGCCACTTCAATCACGATTTCATTCTTGCCTTTCTGCAAATCTTTCGTCACATCCATCTGATATGGTGGACGGATGCATTTACTGACTTCGTTTCCATTTACCACAACTTTCATTACTTCATAGACATGTTCTGCATACAGATAGGCCTCTGTCGGTACTGAATCCAATTCTACTTCCGACTCATAACGAATCACACCTGAGAAGGTCGGCTCTTTGAAAGAAATCGGCTCCAATGTTTTCACGTCTTCTGCTGCCCCAAAGCTCGGATACTCAATTGCTCTTACTTTACTTACCTTCCAAGCATCAAATCCAGCCTGTTTCTCACAGTCTGTTCTCTGCTGTACAAAGGATTTGTGTGCGGATTCCGGTTCTCCATTTGCTGTTTCAACGAGGACAACACATTCTCCCGGCTCCAATTCCAGTGAAACATACACTGCATTTTCATTTTTCAGAATTGCCGGATCATATGCAGCACTCTTATACTCCTGTTTCCATACATCATAGTACATCACTTCATGTTCCACCGGAAGTGTCACATGTCCGGTAAATTTATCCTCTGCGGATTCATTTAAGAATACAAACAGATTCTGACCGTCTTTTACATAATGATAGAAACTCAAGTCTTTAAACTCTGTGTCCACTAAGATATCGAACATCATCTTCTCTTTCAGTTCTTCTGAAAGTTTTGCAAGTTCAATCACTTCACAATCTGCAAGTGCACTCAGATTATCTCCGTTTGCTGTTCTCTGTGGAAGTTTATCTACAAAGATAACCGGGAACTGGGCATGTTCTTTTACAAATTCTACGAAATCTGCCGGAATCTGTTCTGTATATGGAACAACCAGTGCCTCGAATGTCATTCCATTCATATGTAATACATTGTTTTCCACTTTTCCGTTATAATCTTCCAGATTTGTCAACATATCTCTGCTCACAATGTTGAAATCGATCTGATGTTCCAGAAGTTCTCTGCAAACCTTCTGCATCGGCATATGTTCACCTGCCCAGTCTGCTTCTCCGTCATACAGCACTGCTACAGAAGCTACGTGAAGTCCATCGCTTAACAGTCTGCACATTCTGTTTCCATATTTCATCAATTCTGCAAAATATGGGAACTGCGGATTATTTCCTCTCGCATAGAAATGTGGAGGGCAATCGATATCCGGATACTCTGCCATAGAAAATGCGTGTGGAACCAGATAGTTGATTCCTTTCACTAGCAAATGATCCAACAGATATTTCATATCGCGAACGCCAAACTTCCAGCCATATGCTCCGAATAACTCACACATTGTTCTTCCTCTTTTCTTCGGATCCAACTGTCCGCAGGAAGCTCCCATTTTTCCTAATGCATAGTGGAAGAACTCTCCGTCATTCCCGGCATCGAGAGCTGGATGTCCCGCCATGCGCACG
>DAVZKO010000104.1:0-9691 GCA_052272205.1 Schaedlerella sp.
GTAGAACACCAGCCTTCCAAGCTGGATACGTGGGTTCGATTCCCATCACCCGCTTCAACTTCATATGATACGCGGGTGTAGTTCAATGGTAGAACACCAGCCTTCCAAGCTGGATACGTGGGTTCGATTCCCATCACCCGCTTTTTTGTTGCAATTTTATAGGATAGAATTTGGAACTCGAAAGAGTTCTTTTTTAGTTACAATTTCTACTTTTGTTAAAGAGAAAGTTGTGCTATACTTGATGACAAGAATTTATGATTAACGATATGAGAGGAAGCACAAGATGAATTTTTTAGAAGAACGAATTGTAAAAGATGGAATTGTAAAAGAAGGGAATGTACTCAAAGTTGACAGCTTTTTGAATCATCAGATGGATATTGACCTGTTCGATCAGATGGGAGCAGAATTCAAGAAGCGTTTTGAAGGAAAGCCAATCAATAAAATTCTTACAATCGAAGCTTCAGGGATTGGTATCGCCTGTGTTGTAGCACAGCATTTCCATGTACCGGTGGTATTTGCAAAGAAATCAAAGAGCATTAATTTAGAGGGCGAGATGTATGTAGCGCAGGTAGAGTCCTTTACACACAAGTGCCAGAACAATGTGATCGTAGCTCAGAAGTTCTTAAGTCCGGAAGATCATGTACTGATCATTGATGATTTCCTGGCGAACGGATGTGCATTGCAGGGATTGATTCAGATTGTGCAGTCAGCAGGTGCAACAGTAGAGGGAATTGGAATAGCCATTGAGAAAGGTTTCCAGTCAGGCGGAAGAATTATCCGTAATCTTGGATTCCAGTTGGAGTCACTTGCAATTGTTGAGAGCATGGATGCTTCAACAGGAGAAGTGGTATTCCGCGAGCAGTAATTACATAACGAGATGAAAGAGGCAGGTTGTCCGAGTGTGGACAGCCTGCCTCTTGTTTTAAATGTTTGGAGAGGTCTTTTCTAATTCAATTCATCTTTGAAGATTGCAGTACTTCTATTTAATATGCCATTCATATGTGCAATTGCTGTTCCGTAATTGGTTATCGGAATCCGGGCATCCTCGGCACATTGCAGGCGGTACTTCATTTCTCTTTCATTCAGTGTGCATCCGCCGCAATGGATAATCATGCGATATTTATGCAAATCTGTCGGAAATTCTGTTCCACTTGTGAATTCAAAATGTACATCCTTACCGGTATAGCTTCGAATCCAGTTCGGTAGTTTGACGGTACCGATATCTTCGCACTGTCTGTGGTGCGTGCAGCCTTCCGAGATAAGAATCGTATCTTGATCGTCCAAAGAATCCAAAGTATGTGCGCCATTTACAACGGTTTTCAGATTACCCTTATAGCGGGCAAATAAAATCGAGAAGGAAGTGAGTGGCACATCGTTTGGAACGATGGCAGACACTTTTTTGAAAGCCTGACTATCGGTAATGACAAGTTGCGGTGATTGCGGTAATTTGTTTAACGTTTCTTCAAGTTCTGTTTCCTTTACTACGATGGAAATGGCACCGGCTTCCAGCAAATCTCGAATGGTCTGCTGTTGTGGCAGAATCAACCGCCCTTTCGGGGCAGATGAGTCGATTGGCACAACCAGGATGATGGTATCCAGTGGTTTGACCAAGTCAGCAACAACATGTTTTTCATTCGTTCCCTGAGGGAGTTGTCTTGCGATCAATTCTTTTAATTCTGTGATATGTATGTTGTCTTTTGTGCTGACAGTGATACATTGTTCCGGTGAGATGCCGTCGGGTAAAGTTTGCATTGCAGTGGCATTTATCAAATCGCATTTATTCCACACAATCACAAATGGAATTTTTTTAGCTCGGATACGAGTTAATATTTGTAAATCTTCTTCGGTGATTCCGACTTTGCCATCGATGACGAGCACTGCAATATCCGTCTTATTTAACATTTGATAGGCTTTTTGAATACGAAGTTCTCCCAAATTACCGACATCGTCCAGACCGGGGGTATCAATCATGACTACCGGACCCAGCGGTAAAAGTTCCATTGCTTTGAGAACCGGGTCGGTGGTCGTGCCTTTTACATCAGATACGATGGCAAGATTCTGGTTCGTAATGGCATTGATGATGCTGGATTTACCGGCATTACGTTTGCCAAAGATTCCGATGTGAGTACGGTTGGAAGAAGGGGCGGCGTTTAAGCTCATAATAGACCTCCTGTGAAAATATTTGCTTACAATTAGAAACGGAAATCACGACGATTGTTCTTTTCAATCAGTCTCAGATTCTCCAATACAACAGCACGAGCCTTTTCGTTTGGCACATTGAACACTTCTTTCGCAATTAATTTGTCACCGATTGCCTTGGTAGCAGGACTTGCGTAATCCATCAGATATTCTTTCAGTGTCATCAGAGCATTTGGATGGCAGCAGTTCTGAATCTGTCCGCTCTTGCAAAGTGACATGAAACGGTCTCCGGTACGACCTTCTCGATAACAGGCAGTACAGAAACTTGGAATGTAACCGAGCTCCATCAGCCATTTGACAACTTCGTCTAATGTACGCGTATCGATGACATCAAACTGCTCGGATTTGGCATCTTCCGGTTCTGGTTCATCATATCCGCCGACACTTGTACGAGAACCGCCACTAATCTGAGAAACACCGAGGTGAAGAACACGTTCCCTGGTTTTCTGACTCTCTCTTGTAGAAATGATCATGCCGGTGTAAGGTACGGCAATTCGGATACAGGCAACGATCTTGGCAAATGTATCATCATCGATTCCGTTATCGAAAGAATCTGCATCGATATCGTCTGCGTGACGAACGCGAGGAACACTGATTGTATGTGGTCCTACGCCAAATGCGGCTTCCAGATGCTCTGCGTGCATCAAAAGACCTGCAAATTCATAACGATATTTGTCCAGACCGAAAAGAACACCGATACCGACATCGTCAATGCCACCTTCCATAGCACGATCCATTGCTTCTGTGTGGTAGTCATAATCGTGTTTCGGTCCGGTTGGATGGAGCTGGAGATAGCTTTCTTTGTGGTAAGTCTCCTGGAATAAAATATAAGTTCCGATTCCGGCTTCTTTCAGCAGACGATAGTTGTCCACTGTAGTTGCGGCAATATTGATATTTACACGACGAATCGCACCGTTTTTGTGCTTGATGCTGTAAATTGTTTTGATACAGTCCAGATAATATTCCATGGTATTATGTACCGGATCTTCACCTGCTTCCAAAGCCAGACGTTTGTGTCCCATGTCCTGCAGTGCGATAACCTCTTTGCGGATTTCATCCTGAGTGAGTTGTTTTCTGGCGATATGTTTGTTCTTCATATGATATGGACAGTAAACACAGCCGTTGACACAATAATTGGACAAATACAATGGTGCAAACATAACGATACGATTTCCGTAGAAATCTTTCTTGATCTGCTCTGCCAGTTTATAAATTTCCTGATTCTTTTCTTCTATATCACAGGCAAGAAGAACAGATGCCTCTCGGTGGGATAATCCCTTTCTGAGTTTTGCTTTTTCAATCAGAGAGTCGATTAAAGCTTCGTTGTGCTTATTTTCATCGGCGTAAGCCAGTGCCTCTAAGATTTCCTCGTGATTGATAAAATCGTCAGCGTGTTTTGAAGTTACGTCATACATGTTTTATATCCTCCGTAGTTTAAATTAATTTTGCATTTTCGCATAGACTGTCTTTGTGCTGATACCTGGAAGCATGCCAAGTTTGCCAGAAAGTGCACTGATGATATTGTTTGGCGCATCCATAGCAATACTGATGATGGAAATGCCCTTCTCCCGATACGGAATTCCCATTCTTCCGATAATGTATTCGCCGTAGGTGCTTAACAGGTGATTCAGCTCATCCACAGATTCACCATGTTCTACAACAATGCCAATCAAAGCAATTCGTGTATCCATATAGATTTCCCCTCCTTTTATTTGTGGAAAAGATCCTTTTCCAACATATTAGAAAAACCTGCACCGAATAGGCGCAGGTATCACAAAAAGAGGGAAAAATCCCTTTATTATACATGATAGACAATACGCCTTATACGCAGGAAGCAAATGCCCCTTAGTAGTCAGAACGATGTGGTACATTTTTCTCTTGAATTTGATTATACGGAGAGTGGGAGGAGAAGTCAATAATTGATAAAATATAGTCAATATGCTTGTAAAATCACAACTTCAACTTCGCAAATGCCTCTGCAAACGCATTATTAATCGGTTCCTTCGCCTCTTTCGCCTGTTTTTTCAAATACTGATTTACATCCCGTTTGTTTGCACCTTTGCCTTCTTTTTTCTTGCGATCTTCAAAGGCACTTAACTTTTCTTTGTGTCCGCATACGCAGATGAAACGTTGTCCGTCACCTTTTCCAATCAGATCCATTTTTTTATGACATACCGGGCAACGGGCATTCGTGTGACGGGAGATGGTTTCGCGGTGACCGCATTCTCTGTCTTGACATACAAGCATCTTACCGTGTTTGCCGTTGACTTCCAGCATAAATTTACCGCAGTCCGGGCATTTGGTTCTTGTAATATTATCGTGACGGAATGTTCCGTTGGCAGATTTAATCTCCGCGATCAATTGTTTTGTATAGTTCTGGATCTCGTCCATAAATTTCTTGTCGGATTCAGTACCTTTTGCAATTGCCTGTAAACGTAATTCCCATGACGCAGTCAGTTCCGGCTTTTTCAAATCTTCTGGTACAAGTTCCAATAATTGTTTCCCCTTAGAAGTGATATGGATTTCGTTTCCTTTCTTCTTCATAAGAAAACTGTTGAACAATTTTTCGATAATATCAGCGCGGGTTGCAACGGTTCCAAGACCGCCGGTTTCATCAAGCGTTTTTACAATCGTTTTATCCCGGTTGGCGAGATATTTTACAGGATTCTCCATTGCAGCAATCAAAGTTCCTTCTGTAAAATATGCAGGAGGTTTCGTTTTGCCTTCTGTAATCGAGAAATTCTTGACAGAAAGTTTCATGCCGGCTGTTAATTGCATCAGAGCATCGGAAGAAACGGTCCCAGTCAATGGAACAGAAGCGGTATCCGCATCCAAATCCTCATCCATATCGATATCGGAATAAGCGCTGTCATCATAAATTTCACGCCATCCGGTTGTTTTATAAATTGTGCCTCTGGCAAGAAATGTTTCGCCATTACATGTGGCGGTGACCGTGGTGTCCTCATATTCCGATGCAGGACTTAATACAGCGAGAAAACGCCGTACAACCATATCGTAAATTTTACGTTCTTCGTTGCTCATATTTTCCAACTGGACAAACTGTTCGGTCGGGATGATCGCATGGTGGTCACTTACTTTCTTATTGTTTACAAAAGATTTATTGGATTTGATTGGCTTAGCCGCCAGCTTTAGTGCTACACGTTTGTACGGTCCGACAGCACAGGATTCCAGACGTTCTTTCAACGTGCCAACCATATCTTCGGTCAGATAGCGGGAATCAGTTCTTGGATAAGTCAGAACTTTGTGATTCTCATAAAGTCGTTGCATGATATTTAATGTCTGCTTAGCAGAATATCCGAATCGTTGATTGGCTTCTCGTTGTAAGGTGGTCAAATCATAAAGTGAAGGAGAAAAAGAATGTTTTTCTTTCTTCTGGATATCGGTGATTGTCAAATCTCTTTCACTACCGGACTGGATTTTCTGCATACGCTCTTTGTCAAATGTGCGAGGTGAGTGCGATTTTTTATCTGTCCAGGTAAATGTAATTCCGTTTGCAACAGCCTTCAGGCCATAGTAAGCTTTCGGTTTGAAAGAGCGAATCTCCTGTTCTCTGGAAGCAATCATGGCAAGTGTTGGTGTCTGGACACGACCACAGGAAAGCTGGGCATTATATTTGCAGGTCAATGCGCGAGTGGCATTAATGCCGACCACCCAATCAGATTCTGCACGAGCCACTGCTGCATGGTAAAGCGGTTCATAATTTTTACCAGGTTTGAGGTGGGCGAATCCATCGCGAATCGCTTTGTCTGTAACCGAAGAAATCCAGAGTCTCTTCAAAGGTTTTCTATTGTTTGCTTTTTCCAGAATCCATCGTGCAACCAGCTCTCCTTCGCGACCGGCATCGGTGGCAATGATGATATCACTGATATCTTTGCGATAGATCAAATCCTTGATCGCATGGAATTGTTTGCCGGTCTGTTTCATGACGACCAGTTTCCAGTGTTCAGGGAGCATCGGGAGCGTGTCCATACTCCAAGTCTGATATTCCTTGCCGTATTCTTCCGGGTCAGCCAACGTGACAAGATGCCCAAGTGCCCACGTTACAACATATTCATTTCCCTCGATATAATTGTTTGTTTTCTTATTACAGTGAAGGACGCGGGCAATATCCCGCGCCACTGAAGGTTTTTCTGCAATTACTAAATGTTTGCTCATGAGTAAATCTCCTGAATAAATGTTTCACAGTTCGAATAGACTTAGTCTCTCTGCCAGCGTCCGGATGCTCCGCAAGGAAGAACCAGTCCGGTATTTTTAACAGGAAGTCCGATTTCCTGTGACTCTACATGTCCGTTCCAGTCTTTGAGCTCGGTTGCAATCATGTAAGTCAGAACTGCAGGAGCCAGACCGGTTGTGTAAGAATTGACAAGGAAGAAAAGCGCATCCTTCGACAAAATCTTTGTACAAAGTTGGATTAACGGATGAATCATGTCTTCAATCTTCCAAATCTCCCCCTTTGGTCCACGACCGTAGGAAGGTGGATCCATGATGATGGCATCGTAAGTATTGCCACGTCGAATCTCACGTTCTACAAATTTGACACAGTCATCTACAAGCCAGCGAATCGGTGCATCTCCAAGACCGGAAGAAACGGCATTCTCCTTCGCCCATGTAACCATACCTTTTGAAGCGTCAACATGTGTGACCTGTGCTCCGGCAGCAGCAGCGGCAAGTGTTGCTCCGCCTGTGTAAGCAAAGAGGTTCAATACTTTGACCGGACGGTTCGCTTTCTTGATGATGTCAGAAAACCAGTCCCAGTTGGTTGCCTGTTCTGGGAAAAGTCCGGTATGTTTAAAATTGAAGGGTTTCAGGTTAAATGTCAGTGAGCCATAATGAATCTGCCACTGCTGAGGCAGATCGAAGAACTCCCATTCTCCGCCACCTTTTTTGCTGCGGTGATAATGACCATTGCGGTGCTTCCATCCGTAATCATTTTTTGGAGTATCCCAGATAACCTGCGGGTCCGGACGAACTAAGATATAGTCTCCCCAACGCTCCAGTTTCTCACCTTTTGAACAATCTATTACTTCGTAATCTTTCCAATTATCTGCAATCCACATAAATATAATCCTTTCTGAATCTGAAATAGTATGCATTTGTGGATTTATTATAGCATGATGAAGGCAAAAGAACCAGTAGTTATATGAGGAGACAGAATATAGCAGAGATGAGAAAAGAAAATAGAGGTTACCTATTCTTCAGATTTGATTTCATCAATAATCGGTTGGATGGTTGCTACATCTTCTTCCACTTCATCAGCGATTACTTCGATACTCTTGCCTTTTGCGAGTTTCTTTTTGATTTGTTGTTTGAGTACCTGTTTGGCTACGCGTTCTGTCACTTGCTCCGTTACCTGTTTAGTTACGCGTTCTTCTTGTTCCTGAAATTCTTCCGCCATTAATTCTTTCAATGCTTCACACATACTTGCTTTAACCTCCTTTACAGCATGCCAATTGGCTCTTGTAATTACATCAATTGTAAGTATGTCTTCTGTTACCCTTTCTTTTTGTATAGAAAATTGGTACTATATATAGATAAGAAGTAAACGAGAAGGAGACACACGACGATGGATAAGAATCAACTGTACCGCAGAATCCCTAAGATGGATATTTTGTTAGAACAGGAAGATGTGAAAAAGATGGAAGAGCGGTATGGAAGAGACTGTGTCAAACGCATAGTGCAGGAAGAACTGGACCAGCTTCGTCGGAAGATAGAAGGTACAACGGAGGAACCGGAGATATTGCAGGTGGTGGAACGCTTGCCGGAACAGATACAGAAGAGGCTGGAAGCGTTGTATACACCGAATATACGAAAGGTGATTAACGGAACCGGTACTATTTTGCATACAAACCTCGGAAGAGCGCCGATTAACAAAGCACATGCACAATATTTGGCGGAGATTGCATCGGAATACTTGAATCTCGAATATGATTTGCAGCGGGGAAGACGTGGAGAGCGGAATGCACAGTTTGAATCTTTGCTTTGCCGTTTGACCGGAGCGGAGGCTGCCCTTGTTGTAAATAATAATGCGGCGGCAGTACTTCTCGTTCTGAATACACTCGCAAGAGCCGGTGAAGTGATCGTATCCAGAGGGGAATTGGTAGAAATCGGCGGTAAATTTCGGATTCCGGATGTGATGGAGCAGAGCGGTGCGACTCTGGTAGAGGTTGGAACAACGAATAAAACACATTTATCAGATTATGAAGAGGCAATTACGGAAGAGACGAAGGCGATTCTGAAAGTTCATACGAGTAACTATCAGATAGTAGGCTTTACGGAGTCGGTGTCAGTATCAGAATTGCTTCCCGTGGCGAAGCAGTCGGATATCCCGGTGATAGAAGATTTGGGAAGCGGAGCATTGATAGACTTGAGTAAATACGGAATTGCTCATGAGCCGATGGTGCAGGAGGCAATAGAAAGTGGAGCGGATGTTGTATGTTTTAGCGGGGACAAGCTTTTGGGCGGGCCGCAGGCAGGTATTATTGTCGGTCGAAAATGTTATATAGACAGGATGAAGAAGAATCCGTTGACAAGAGCACTACGTCTGGATAAATTTACTGCGGTAGTTCTGGAATTGACGTTACAGGAATATTTGTCGGAAGAACGGGCAATGAATCAGATTCCGGTCCTGAGCATGATTCGGGAAACGACTGAAAATATAGAAAAACGTGCGAAGAGATTGCAAGATAAATTGGAGCAATCAGAACTTCCGGCGCGGATTGTTTTGGAGAGTTGTGAATCACAGATTGGGGGAGGAGCGCTCCCGCTGGAGCAGATTCCGAGTGTGGCAGTCACGATACAGGCAGAGCAATATTCGGCATCTGAATTGGAAAAACGTATGCGTACTTTACCGGTACCGATTATCGGCAGAATGATAAACGGTGCATGGGGGATCGATATGCGTACGATAGAAGAACGATGGGTGAATGAGATTGCACAAAGCGTGGGAACTGTGCTGAAAGGCCCTGATCAGGAGAAGACGGAAGAAAAGGATAAGGAGCAGGAATGAATTTAAAACAGTTAGAGGCATTTGTGAAGGTAGCGGAAAAACAGAGTTTCTCCAAAGCGGCAAGGGAGCTATATTTGACGCAGCCAACGATCAGTGCACATATTTCGGCATTGGAAAAAGAATTGAATATCAAATTATTTGTGCGAAACACAAGAGAGGTTGGGCTTACAGAAGAGGGAGAGAAGTTATATCAGTATGCCAGACAGATGTTGAATCTTGAAAAGCTGATCTACGAGACATTTGGCAGAGATGATAGTGGGAATTCCGGAATCAAAATCGCTGCATCCACAATACCGGCACAATATCTTTTGCCTGATATTCTGAGTCGTTACAGTAGCCTGTATCCGCAAGAACAGTTTGAGCTGGTGGAATCGGACAGTGCGGGAGTTATCAGGGCGGTTGCAGAGCGTACCGTGGATATTGGATTTACACTGACAGGAAAAGATAAAAATAGAGTAAAAACTG
>DAVZKO010000105.1:0-5998 GCA_052272205.1 Schaedlerella sp.
TGGAGAAAAGTAATGATAGAGGGGCGAGATAATCGCTCCTCTTTTCAAGGCTTTTGTGTATTAAATTTCTCTGTCTAAAAAATTTATCTGGGGCATTTTAATTGTATTGTCATATAAAGGACAAATATTTGAATCTGCTTTTTCTACAGAAAATGCGCATAAAGCGGCAAGTGACATAGGAAATAGTGAGAATAAAACTCCTTTAGAGTCAAAATAAGATACAATAAAGTATCCAGCAAATATATCCGTATGGAATGATAAAAGTGTAGAACTATTATAATGTTTGGCTTCTGTAAAAATTTGCCATTGAAATGTGCTTAGTACAAAAACAGGACAGAGTGCCAGCAATGGATTCACAGTGGTTGGAATTAGCCCGGCAATGATACAACATATACTTTCAACCAAAAAACATATATATTTTGCATGATGGGGACATCGTATGGAAATCAGATATGATATTCTTTGTGAAAGCAGCACGGAGATTAGCCGAAAACTGGAGGAAGGACTTCTGGATATCGGCATTATCCGGGAACCAATGGAACTGTCTAAACTGGATACTCAGTTTTTGAAAAAGGAGGGCTGGATTGTAGCTGTGGCAAGGATCTTTTGGGACTTCATGTGTACGACTGAAATTAAAAATCTTATCAGGTAGTTATTCCTCTGTATTAATGAGATTGCTAACATAAGGAATTTTTCCTGATAATACATCATCATAGAATCCCTGTTTCCAATCAATATAGTCAATACTTTCCTGAAGAAGCTTCATTTGTTCACGCAGAGCATCCTGTTTTACTTTAAGGATTTCTTTCCGTTCTGGTATAGAGGCTTCTCCAACAAGACAAAGTTTTACATATTCTTTCATTTCGGAAATAGTCATACCGCAGTTTTTTAGGCAATTTAAGCTTTGAATCCAAGCAATATCTTTGTCGGAAAAGATACGTCGATTATTTTTATCTCGCTTTACATTAGGTACAAGTCCCTGATTACAATAAAATTTTAGTGTTTCATATGGTAAGCCTGTCTGTTTGCAGGCTTCTTTCATTGTGTGCATAAAAATTCCTCCAAAATTAAAAAAAGCACTTGACCGGTAGTTACTACCGTTTGCTATGCTGACTATAACACAAGAAGATAAAAAATGCAATGAAGATGAAAAAAGATTTTGGATTGGAAAGGAGACACATTCATGAAAAGATTTATCACAAGTATACTCTGTCTGTTTATGATATTGGGACTTACAGCTTGCGGAAACAATAAGGTTCAGGAAGACAATGTTTTTTCCGAATCTGTTATAACAGAACCGGAAAACATTTCGCAGATTGAAAATGAAACAGCTTCTGAAGTGGAAGAAAACAGCAAGAAAAAAGTGTTGGTTGCATTTTTCTCCATGCCGGATGAAGTAGATGATAGTACGGTTGTAATTGACGGAGAAACACTTGGAAACACACAGTATATGGCATATGTAATTCAGGAAAATACAGGTGCAGATATTTTCCGCATTGAAGCGGAAAAGCCGTATCCAACCAACCACGATATGCTTGTAGATTTGGCAAAAGAAGAACAGGATAATGATTCTCGCCCTGCAATCAAAGATTCTATTGAAAATCTGGAGGAGTATGAAACAGTATTTATTGGATACCCAATTTGGTGGAGTGATATGCCGATGATCATGTACACTTTCTTTGATACTTACGATTTTTCTGGTAAGACTATCGTCCCGTTTTCTACGCATGGTGGCAGTAGCTTTGCGGGAACGCCGGATACAATCGCAGAGTTGGAACCCAATGCTGCCATTTTAGATGGCAAGACGATTTCTCGTGAGGTTATTCAGGATGCGGAGCAAGATATTGTTGATTGGTTAAGAGATATTGGATATGCAAAATAAATAAAGAAAAGGAGTTGTTTTAATTATGAAGAAAATATTTTCTATCACACTTTGTGTATTTATGATTTTGGGACTTGTTGCCTGTAGTGGAGGTGACAAGCAATCGAAGGATAGTTCTACTGAATCAGTAACACCAGTGCAGGAAAATTCTGCATCGGGAGAAGGCGAAGAAACAGAAAATCAGGCAGATGGAAAAGCACTTGTTGTTTACTATTCAGCCTCTGGTAATACCAAAGCAGTGGCGGAGATTGTTGCCAAAGCGGCAGGTGCAGATACTTTTGAACTGATTCCAACCGAAGTCTATACGAATGATGATCTGAACTGGACAAACAGCGACAGCAGGGTTTCTCGTGAGCATGAGGATGAATCTTTGAGAGATATTCCACTGACTGAAACTACTGTAGAAAATTGGGAGGAGTATGACACCATATTTATCGGTTATCCGATTTGGTGGGGCATTGCAGCATGGCCCGTAGATAATTTCATTAAGACAAATGATTTTACAGGCAAGACAGTAATTCCATTCTGTACTGCGGCATCATCAGGCATTGGACGAAGCGGCGAATTGCTGGAAGAGATGGCGGGAACCGGAGACTGGCAGGAGGGCATCCGTTTTCGTGAAAAACCGAGTGAAGACGATGTGGTATCTTGGGTTGAAAGTCTGGGATTTTAAGCTATGAATAAAAAGCAAATCATGAAAATAACGGTAGATTTACTCATGACGGTCATTTTACTTCTACTGATGACCTATGAATACATTGGGCAGGAACATCATGAGTGGATTGGCTGTGGGATGTTCCTACTGTTTATCCTGCATCAGTTACTGAATGGCAGATGGTTAATGTCCGTTTGCAAAGGAAAGTATCCACCATATCGCATTGTGCAGACACTGCTTGTAATTCTGATTTTTTGCAATATGCTTGGTTCCATGATTAGCGGTATTTTCCTTTCTCAGACGGTATTTGCAGCTTTTGAACTGTATGCGGAGTGGGCGAACGCTGTACATATGCTGTGTGCCTATTGGGGATTTGTATGGATAAGCCTGCATCTCGGTTTGCACTGGGGAATGATAACAGGAATGATGAGAAAAATGTCTTTGCAATCAAAAAAAACGGTTAATATCACTCTGCGAATCGTAGGATTGTGCATTGTAGTGTATGGAATTTATGCTTTTATTAAAAGGGATTTCCTAATGTATATGACATTGAAATATCATTTTGCCTTGTTCAACTATGATGAACCACTTGCCTGTTATCTGCTTGACCATGTTGCCATTATGGGACTATTTGTTGGCGTCGGACACTATCTTGGAAAAACGCTCCGCCATAGGAGAAGGGAAGCTGAGAAGAAATTTGAAACTCAAGAACAATGTAAGGAGATATGAGGATGAGTAGACAAAAAGCACTGTTGGTAATATTGGGTGTCATGCTTAGTTTGTCAGCATGTACAGGTAATCCGTCAACTGATAAGGAACAGCAGACATCCGTACCACCAACTGCGGAATTAAGTGAGAAAGAAAGGGAACAAAGTATTATAGAAGATTCATCTATTTCGGAAAATCATCTTCCATCAGAACTTGAGGAAATTCCGACAGAGTATTTTGCCCCAAATAATAATTCGGGAACACTGGAAAATCTGTACTATGACACTTATGAATCCTTTACCTATGAGCAACACGAGAAAAAATTACAGAAACGGGCGGTTATTTACCTGCCATACGGCTATAGTGAGGAGGAGCGGTACAATGTGTTTTACTTAATGCATGGTGGTTGGAGTGATGAAACAACTTATCTTGGAACACCGGACAGCCCCAATCTGTTTAAAAATGTATTGGACAATGCCATTGCCGATGGGAAAATGCAGCCTATGATTGTAGTGTGTCCGACTTATAATAATGAAAGAGAGTCTGATAGTGGAGATTATAGTCTCGCCTTGCAGCTTACAGACCAATATCATAATGAGTTGATAAACGATTTAATTCCGGCGGTTGAAGATAAATATAGTACCTACGCAGAAAGTACGGATGAGAATGGTATCAGAGAATCAAGAGAGCATAGGGCTTTCTGTGGGTTCTCGATGGGCTCAGTGGCAACGTGGAGGACTTTTGAACATTGTCTGGACTACTTCCGCTATTTTATGCCATCCAGTGGAAATTTAACAACGGATGGGGAATATATGGCTTCTATGGTGAAAGATAGTGGGCATGATTGGGATGATTTCTTCATTTTTGCTGCTTCGGGAACGGATGACTTTGCTTACTCAGCCTTTAAGAGGCAGATTGAAGCAATGGCTGCTGTTACAGATGGTACTTTCCGTTATGCAGATAATGAACAAGAGGGAAATCTGTATTTTCTCGAACAGGAAGGAGGCACTCATAGCGGTGAATATGCTATGCAATATTTCTACAACGGACTGTGCTGGATATGGAGCACGGATCGAAAATAAAACAATAAAAATGTTTCACTATTTTGACAGGTTATAAAGTAAAGATAATAAATATGATTAAAATTGGAGGTAATCAATATGAACTATGTAGAATTAAACAATGGAACAAGTATTCCGATGGCGGGAATAGGAACTTTTTTATTACAGCCGGATGAAGCGGAATATGCAGTTGTAAGTGCACTTAAAAACGGCTATTCCCTGATAGATACGGCGAATGCTTATATGAATGAAAAGGCAGTAGGACGAGGAATCAAGGCATCTGGGAAAAGCAGGGATACAATTTATCTGTCCACAAAATTGTGGCCAAGCGTTTATCAGGATGCCAAGAAGGCAATTGATGAAACATTGAAAAGACTTGATACGGATTATATCGACCTGTTGTTTTTACACCAGCCGGTAGGCGATTATATTGGTGCATACAAAGCCATGGAAGATGCGGTAAAGATGGGAAAGGTAAAATCTCTTGGTTTATCAAACTTTGACGATGCAAATACAGACAAATTAAAGGAAATTATGAATGAAGCAGAAATCAAACCAGCGTTTCTGCAGGTAGAAGCGCATCCATATTATCAGCAGAAGGAACTGAAAGAGTATTTGGAGCAGTTTGGAACAAAGCTTATGGCATGGTATCCGCTTGGACATGGTGAGGCCTCTTTACTGGAGGAAAAGGTATTCACAGAGCTTGCGGCAAAATATAATAAAACACCTGCACAGATTATTTTAAGATGGCATACACAGGTTGGCAATGTAGTAATTCCCGGTTCAAAGAGTGAAGCACACATAAAAGACAATATCAATATTTTTGATTTCTCTTTGACTGAAGATGAACTATCAGAAATTGCAAAACTGGATAAGGGTGTAAGGTATTATACTTCAACGAAAGAAGCACTGCAGAGATATCTTGCTTTTGCCCCAGATTTTGAATCTCAAAAATAAAGGTGAAATGATAAGATGAATGATTTTATTTATGAGTACAAGACAAAAAATTATTTTGGTGAAGGCTGTGTGGCAAAATATCTTAAAGCTGTTTTAGAAAAATATGGAAAAAATGTCATGCTGGCGTATGGCGGCGGTTCTGTTAAAAAGAATGGTGTTTATGAGGAAATCACAGAAATTCTGAAAAAGGCAGAAAAAAGAGTAACGGAATTTGACGGCATCATGTCAAATCCAACGTATCGAAAGGTTCAGGAAGGGGCGGCACTTGCAAAAGAAAAAGAAATTGATCTGATTGTTGCTGTGGGTGGTGGTTCTGTGCTTGATTGCTGCAAAATCATTTCTGCACAGGCTAAAAGTAAGCTGGATATATGGAAACATATTTTGGAAGTCCAAAAGAAAATAATCTTTCAGATGATATCTGTGAAGCGGTTATGCGTAGTGTCATTAAAAATATGAGTATCTTGAAGAAAAATCCCCAGAGCATGGAAGCCAGAAGCGAATTGGCGTGGGCATCAGCTATGGCGGAAAATGGCATTTTGAAAATCGGGAAAACATCTTCTTTCCAGGCACACCAGATTGAGCATCAGCTTGGTGCATATACAGATTGTAATCATGGACAGGGGCTTGCTGTGATTCATCCGGTTCTGTATCGGAAACTCTTTGAAAAAACGCCGGAAAATTTGCCCGTCTGGCAGTAAATGTCTGGAATGTTTCTTCGGAAAATAAGGATATTTA
>DAVZKO010000105.1:6098-9660 GCA_052272205.1 Schaedlerella sp.
AGGATATTTACGAGATATTAAAAGCATGTTTATAAGGAGACGAGGAAAAATGAGTAAAAAAGTATTGATTTTATCGGGAAGTCCAAGAAAGAATGGCAATTCAGATTTATTATGTGATGCATTTTTAAAAGGTGCAACAGAGGCAGGAAATCAGACAGAAAAGATTTTTATACATAGTAAGAAAATCGGATTTTGTAATGCCTGCTATTATTGTAAAAATCATGCAGGAGAGTGTGTGATTAAGGATGATATGACAGAAATCCTTGATAAGATGCAGGAAGCAGACGTAATTGTAATGGCAAGCCCGGTATATTTTTATTCCATAGATGCCCAAATGAAAGCGGTCATTGACAGGAGCCTTGCAAGATGGACAAATATGCCGGATAAAGAGTTTTATTATATTATGACCGCAGCAGAAGACAGCGATACGGTTATGGACTGCACACTGGAATGCTTCCGTGGCTTTGCGTCATGCCTGCGGGGAGCAAAGGAAAAAGGTGTGATATATGGAAAGGGCGTATATGAAGCTGGTGAAGTCAGGAATACAGGATTATGTGAGCAGGCATATGAAATGGGAAAACAGGTTTAAAAAATGTTTTTTTCTGCGGTAATTCTGTTGGGAGTTTTCTGTTTTGCTGGGTGCAGTAAAGAGGAAGAAAATAAAACAGATACAAAAGATAGTCTTGAAATAATGACAGAGAGTACCCTGCAGCAAGAATCAAAAGAGGAGAATATTGTGCAGGAAAATTTACAGGAAGATACAAGTTATACAACAGAAACAAAAATATCGGATGTGATAGCTGATTCCGTCTTTGAAGATTATGGAAGATTGATTTTTCCGGTAAACAGAGGATATTACAGTGGAGATACACTGGGTGAACTGAATCTGACATGGTACAACAACATTGATCCGGATAGGACTGTTGAGATTGCAAATTATCTGAAATCTCATGCCCAGGCAGGGAATACGATTTTTTACGATATTTATTCAGAGGAAGAAAAAGCTGCTGATCCGATGAAAGAGAACACAGGATTATTTTTCTTCAAAGGAAATCCCGGAGAAAAATTTGCGATATGTAATGCAGGTGGTGGTTTTGCCTATGTTGCAGCAATGCATGACAGTTTTCCTCATGCACTGGAACTGTCCAAGATGGGGTATAACGCATTTGCACTGATTTACCGACCGGGAGCACAGACTGCCTGTGAAGATTTGGCAAGGGCAATTAGTTTTATCTTTGAACATAGGGAAGAATTGGAAGTAGATACGGAGTGCTATTCCCTATGGGGCGGAAGTGCAGGTGCAAGAATGGCAGCTTATCTGGGAACTTATGGAACAGCAGGGTTTGGAGAAAAAGATTTACCGAAGGCGGGTGCGGTTATCATGCAATATACAGGTCACAGTGAATACAGCAGACAGGATCCGCCTACTTATGCGTGTGTTGGGACAAGTGATGGGATTGCGAACTGGAGAACCATGAAAGTAAGGCTTGAGGCTATGGAAGCAGAGGGGATTCCTACGGAATTTCACGCTTATGAAGGACTGCGGCATGGTTTTGGACTGGGAACAGGAACAGTTGCAGAAGGTTGGATAAATGATGCTGTCGCTTTTTGGGAAAAGCAGATGTAAGTAGCATTTATATGGAGGAAAGTACAATGAATAAAAGAAAACTTGGAAACAGCGAGCTTTATGTGAATCCTGTCGGATTAGGATGTATGGGATTTTCTCATGCATCCGGCGCACCAACAGAAAAAAGTTTAGCGGTGAAAACAATCAGACAGGCTTATGAAATGGGATATGATTTTTTTGATACGGCACAGTGTTACACAGGCGTTTTTTCGGACGGTTCTATTTCCTACAATGAGGAACTGGTGGGAGAAGCACTTTCTGGTGTGCGTGACAAAGTGGTCATTGCAACAAAAATGGGTGTTCATCATAATGAAGACCTTTCTCTTTCGCTGGACAGCAGACCGGAGACAATACGAAAGAGCATTGAGGAAAGTCTGAAAAAGCTTAAGACAGATTATGTGGATTTATATTACCAGCATCGAATTGATCCAAAGGTGGAACCGGAAGCTGTTGCCGAAACAATGGCAGAGCTGATAAAAGAGGGAAAAATACGTTACTGGGGTATTTCCGAGGCTACGGAAGAATATCTGCGTCGGGCAAATGCTGTCTGCCCTGTTACTGCGGTTGAAAACCGTTATTCCATGATGGCAAGATGGCATGAAACAATCTTTCCGGTATGTGAGGAACTGAATGTGGCATATGTGGCATTTTCGCCAATGGCAAATGGTTTTCTGACAGGAAAATATACTCCGAATACAAAGTTTGAGGGAAGTAAGGATTACCGTACAGGAATGCCGCAATATACGGAAGAAGGATATGAGAAAGCGAAAGGCTTGCTTCAGTTACTTGAGAGAATTTCGAAAGAAAAGAACGCAACTATGGGGCAAATATCTTTGGCATGGATGATAAATAAAAAGCCATACATTGTGCCAATTCCGGGTTCGAGAAAACTGGAACGGATTCAGGAAAATTTTGATGCAGGTAAAATTATGCTGACGGAAGAAGAAATCAAGGAAATTGATGCAAAACTTGCGAACATGGAATTTGAAGTTTTTGGAGGACATAAGGCAAGAGAAGATTAATAAACGAAAGGATGACTGTGATGAAAGTATTGTTAGTAAACGGAAGCCCACATAAAGAAGGATGTACCTATACAGCTCTTTGTGAAGTGTCTGACGCACTTATCAAGAATGGAATTGAAACTGATATTTTCTGGATTGGCGTACAACCGATTTCAGGTTGCATTGCGTGTAAAGCCTGTGTGAAAAATGGAAATTGTGCATTAGGGGGCAGTGTAAATGACTTTTTGGAGATTGCAGGAGATTATGATGGCTTTGTGTTTGGCACTCCGGTTCACTGGGGTGCAGCTTCCGGCGGAATGACTTCCTTTATGGACAGGGCATTTTATGCAGACCATTGTGGAGGTGGAAAACGCTTCATGATGAAACCTGCAGCAGCAGTGGTTTCTGCCCGCCGTGCCGGCACTACTGCTACATGGGATCAGATAAATAAGTATTTCGCATTGATGCAGATGCCAATTATTTCTTCCCGCTATTGGAATATTGTTCATGGTGCGACTCCGGAACAGGTAAAAAAGGATCTGGAAGGAATGCAGACTATGCGTATTCTTGGAAAGAATATGGCATTTTTCCTGAAATGTAAGGAAGCCGGACTAAAGGCGGGAATTATGATGCCGGAGCAGGAAACTGTTACTTTTACAAATTTTATTAGGGAATAAAATAATATTGAATTAGGTGAAACAAGGTGGTCTGTCTCAAATTTGAGTAAAACCACCTTGTTGCTATTTATGGTCAGCAATGCTTTCCAAAACATCTATACTTTCAATAAAATCCTTTTCAACCGGAGAAAGGCTATCCTCCAGTCGGTTTTTATATTTATCATATTCAGCATGAGCCTTTTCGATAGCCTGTTTATGGCTGACATGACCGCTGGTGGTAAGAATATCTCGTCTAGTCATTTTAAGGTAATCGTCAA
>DAVZKO010000106.1:0-9327 GCA_052272205.1 Schaedlerella sp.
ACAATCGTCTGGATTCCGATTTTACCAAGCTGTACCGTAGCCTGCTGCATAGCACTTGCCCACCCATAGGAAATGGTTTTCCGAAGGAGGCTTTTGTCAAAGACAAGCCAATTTTTACCGAGGCAGAGAATCGGAACTTTGCGTTTAATATACAATCCACAGAATAGACAGCAAAGTGCTTCGCTGATAACGGTCGCAAGAGCACATCCATTACTTCCCATATGTAAGATAATTACAAAAAATAAGTCACCGAGTATATTTAACACAGCACTGGCGATTAGAAAATAAAGCGGTGTTGTGCTGTCTCCGAGTGCGCGTAGTGTGCTGGTGTAAAAGTTATATAAAAAGGTAAATGTGAGTCCATAGAAAATGATTCGCATATAGCCTGTTGCGACAGAAAGTATTGAAGCATCTACCTGAATCAATAGCAAGATCGGTCGTGCAAAGAAGTGACCGATAATGGTGATCAGGATAGAAAATGTAATTCCAAACAGCATAGTAGTACTAATTTGACGTTTTAGAATGGAATGTTGTCCCGCACCATATTGGATTCCCATCAGAACACCTGCACCCATACACAATCCATTCAAGAATAAGATGATCAGTGTCATCAGTGGATTGCAGGTTCCCACGGCGGCAAGTGCGTCTTTGCCGACAAACAGGCCGACAATGATGCTGTCGGCCGCATTGTAGGTAAGTTGGAATAAGTTTCCGAGAACCAGAGGAATCGTAAAACGGACCAGAAGAGAAGGGACATTTCCAACTGTTAAATCCTTTGTCATGATATATCAACCTCTATTTTACAGAATCGTACTTAACAAATCTTCCAGAACATCTTCTACACTATCCGTGACATAGGTTGCATGATATGAAACGCCGGGAGCACCATTGGACATGGCATAGCTCGTACCAACATACTGCAGCATCTCAATATCGTTATACTGGTCACCGAACGCCATACATTCTTCCGGTCTGATATGCAGAACATCCAAAAGTTTGGAAAGTGCCGTTCCCTTGTTGGTACCCGGAGCGATAAAGTCAATCCAGATATTGCCGGAAGTAACCACTTTAATCTCGGAGCCAAACATATCCTGGAGATGCTTGAGGTATTTGTCGATAATATGAGGTCCGTCTACCATGTTGCAGATAGCAATCTTTAAGATTGGTCCTTCAACAGTGCGGATATCATCAACAATGGTTGTGGTGTTGTGCATCACATCGACAATATGATGGACAAAGTCGGGATTGCCATGTTCAATAAAGCAGGAATCTTCACGGGAAACTACAATATCAAAATGGTCGTCTTTTTTTATCTCGTCTAAAATGCGGGAACAAAGGTCTGGATCAATGGTAGAGCGTGAAATTACTTCACCATTGTGGATACAAACAGATCCGTTTTCCGCAATATAGGAAATGTCATCTTTTATGGCGTCAAAGACACGTCGTTCATTATCATACTGTCGTCCGCTTGCAGCGACAAAACGAACACCTTTTTGTGTAAGTTGATGAATCAGATCAATGGCACGAGGGGTTAATTCTTGCGCCTCATTCTGTAATAATGTACCATCCAAATCACTGGCTACTAATTTTATCATAATTTAATCCTCCTTGCTGTAAACGCTTAGTGAGATTTTTCAAGTTTTTTGATTATGGACACCTTGTTATCAGACGAAGTATTTTTGAATTGATGCTTGAAGGTGTCACTTTATTTTACTGTATTTCTTATTTTTTGTACATAACTTTTTGGGTTGTATCTTTTAGAGAAACAGAATATAATAAGCTATGAACTTAACTTTGGATTCTAAGAAATAGAATATAAAAAAAGAGGTATGAATTATGGGAAAATATTTTGGAACAGATGGATTTCGCGGTGAGGCGAACGTTGTATTGACAGTAGAGCATGCATTTAAGGTGGGACGCTATCTTGGATGGTATTTTGGACAGGAGCATAAAGCTCGTATCGTCATCGGTAAAGATACAAGAAGAAGCAGCTATATGTTCGAGTATGCACTGGCAGCAGGACTGACAGCATCGGGAGCAGATGCATATCTGCTTCATGTAACAACAACTCCAAGTGTTTCTTATGTAGTAAGAACAGAAGATTTTGATTGTGGTATTATGATCTCTGCAAGTCATAATCCATATTATGATAACGGAATCAAGGTTATCAACGGACAGGGACACAAGATGGAGGCTGAGGTAGAGGCCAAGATTGAAGCTTACATAGACGGCGAGATTGAGGAGATTCCACTAGCAACAAAAGAGAATATTGGACGTACAGTAGATTACGCAGCAGGAAGAAATCGTTACATTGGACATTTGATTTCTGTTGCAACACGTTCATTTAAAGATAAAAAAGTCGGATTGGACTGTGCAAACGGAAGTTCTTCTGCAATTGCAAAGAGTGTATTTGATGCATTGGGAGCTAAGACATATGTAATCAGCAATGAGCCAAACGGTGTCAATATCAATACAGACTGCGGTTCTACACACATCGAACAGATGCAGACATTTGTAAAAGAGAATCAGTTGGATGTAGGATTTGCATACGATGGAGATGCTGACCGCTGTATCGCAGTAGATGATAAAGGTAATGTCGTTGATGGAGATTTGATTCTCTATGTATGTGGAAAATATCTGATGGAGCAGGGCAAACTGGTTGGCAATACCATTGTTACAACTGTTATGTCGAACCTTGGATTGTACAAAGCTTGCGATAAGATTGGTATGAAGTATGAGCAGACAGCAGTTGGTGACAAATATGTATATGAGAACATGCTTCAGAACGGATATATTCTCGGAGGAGAGCAGTCCGGACATATTATTTTCAGTAAACATGCAAGAACAGGTGATGGTATCTTGACATCACTTATGATTATGGAAGTGATCATGGAGAAGAAACAGTCTTTGTCACAGCTCTGCGAAGAAGTGAAGATTTATCCACAGTTATTGCAGAATGTTCGTGTGACAGATAAAAAGACTGCAAAAGAGAATCCACAGGTACAGAAAGCCGTTGAGAAAGTGGCAGAAGAGCTTGGAAGTGAAGGAAGAATTCTGGTTCGTGAAAGTGGAACAGAGCCGGTAATCCGAGTTATGGTAGAAGCTGCGACAGATGAAATCTGCCAGAAATATGTAGCACAGGTCGTAGATGTGATTAAGGCAGAAGGACTGGAAGCATAGGGCAGACATTCAGGGGATAAATGAAAATGAGTGGGCAATCAACTTTTCGATTGCCCACTCATTTTTTAAATTGTCACAATCAAAGTCTGATATCCTGCCCGGCGAAGCCGTTGTTCCATTGCGGTAGCACTGTCCAAGTCTTCAAAATTGCCGACACGTACCCGGAAAAATCCATCTCCCTCTTCAATCTGAGCAGGAAAATCCATTTCCATCAGTTCATTTAACATACGATTCGCATACATCGGATTACGATAAGAGGCAACCTGTACACGGAATCGTTGTGGTGTCGCGGAGGCATCGATTTGATTGAGCGTATCTAAGATACCGGATGCGATTGCCTGTGCAATGTCGTTAAAATTGTTGTCGAACAATTGATTGTCAGTATTGGAATTGATAAATCCTACTTCTATAAGTACAGCCGGCATTTTGGTGCGTTTCAGTACGATCAGATTCGGACGGGCTTTGACACCGAGATTGACAAATCCGACCATTTCCAGTTGGTCATTGATATTTTCTGCCATTTGTAGTTTAATTCCGGAGAGACTGTAGACGAGAGACTCGACACCGGATACGACATTGTCGGTAGGGAAAGAATTGCGATGGATAGAGATGAAAAAATCCACGCCGGCATTATTGGCCTCCATGGCCTTTTCATATGGTGTTTCATAAACATCGGTTGTTCTTGTATATTCCACATCAATTCCGTTATCTTGAAGAATTTCTCCAATCGCGAGGACAAGCCGCAGGTTATCATCTTTCTCTTGACGTCCATTGTATACAGCACCTGGGTCACGACCGCCATGACCGGCATCCAACATAATTGAATAAGGCATAAAGATACCTCATGCGGGAAGTTTCTATTTATAGTATGCAGAGCATAGAAAAAGGTTCGCAATCAAATTACGAACCTTCTTAATTATATGGAATTATATTCCGTTTCTTATATTTAATTGGATTCTGTATTGGTATCATCTACGGAATCAGATGTCTCATCCTCTTCTTCGGAAGCATCATGAACAATCTCCGGCAGGTAGACATGTACCAATTCTACTCGGTTCTTGTCCAGTTTCTCTACTACCATACGGATACCGTCTTCGGTAGTGAATTCATCACCGACTTCCGGTAATCGATCCAGATGTTCAATCATAAATCCACCGAGGGAATCAAAGTCTTCGGATTCCAATTCCTGATGTCTGACATCCAGTTCCAGTCGGTCATTCAAATCATCAAGACTGACAGAACCTTCAACGATATATTCTAAATCGTTGATCTTACGAATGAATTCTTCTTCGTTCTCGTCATACTCATCATGAATCTCGCCGACGATCTCTTCGAGAATATCTTCGAGTGTAATGATACCGGCAGTCTCACCGTATTCATCTAATACGATGGAAATATTAATGGACGCATCACGCATCTCTACGAGCAGCTCAGAAATATTCTTATATTCGTAAGTAAAATAGGCTTCTCTTAAAATATCGCGGACTTTGAAATGCTCGTGGTCGGTACATAATAATAAATCTTTCATGTTAATCGTACCGATTACGTTGTCCGTTGTATCTTCGTAAACAGGAAGACGGGTAAATTTGTCTTCTTTATAAATCTCGATTAATTCATTATATGTGTTGTTCACATCGGCAAATGTTACGTGAACACGAGGAACCATAACATCTTTTGCTTTCGCATCGCCTAAGTCGAACACGTTATATATCATTTCCTTCTCTTCGGATTCAATGACTCCGTCTTCGTGACTGACATCCACGATGGTACGAAGCTCATCTTCCGTCATTGCCTGATTGGCTTCATTCGGATTGATTCGTAATAATACGAGAATACCGCGGGAAAATAAGTTCACAATAAAAATAAATGGTGTCAGGATCGTCATTAAAAAGTGAATGATTCTGATATAGGAAAGAGAAAACTTAACAGCACGAAGTGTTGCCATACTCTTAGGTGTGATCTCTCCAAACACCAGAATAAATAATGTCAGTAAAGCAGTTACAATACTGACCATGTATCCACCGAAATTATAAGCTAATGTAGTAGCCAGTGAAGAGGCGGAAATATTAACAATATTGTTACCGATCAAGATTGCACTGAGCATCTTGGTTTTATGATTCTCAATTACATCGAGAACCAATGCTGCTCGCTTGTCTCCATCATCTGCCATAGAACGCATCGTAATCTTGCTGACAGTTGTCAGAGCTGTCTCAGCAGAGGAGAAAAATCCTGATAAAAGTAATAAAATAATAAGTATTATAAATTGTATCGCGTCACCCGAGTCCAATGTTTTAATCAACTCCTTTAAATTCTATTCTTAAATACGAGTACACGAATTTAATATACATCATTTTAGCGGGTTTTGCAACACCTTCAAGGCTTTGGATGGTTGAATTTCAAAGCATTTTATTGTATGATTGAAATTGTTTCATACAGATATATGTGGTATTGCATATATGGTATGAAAGTATGTAATGGAAATGATTGAATACCCATATAGATAGAAAGTATGTGGGAGAAAATGAGAGGAAGACTACTTATATGAATATATATGAAGAATTATGTAAGATTGTTTCCGAAGAGCAGGTCTTAAGAGACGAGCCGATGGATAAACATATTACATTTCGTGCAGGTGGAAAAGCAGACTATTTTGTTATGCCGTCCAATGAAGAGCAGGTGCGAGATCTCGTATGCTTATTAAAAAAAGAAAATATACCATATTATGTGATGGGAAATGGAAGTAACCTGCTTGTCAGAGACAAGGGATTCCGAGGTGTGATTATTCAGATCGCACGTAAGATGAACCAGATTCGTGTGGAAGAAGAGACAATTTATGCACAGGCAGGAGCACTGCTGTCAAAGATTGCAGCGCAGGCGTTGGGCGAAGGATTGACCGGATTTGAGTTCGCATCCGGCATTCCGGGAACTCTGGGCGGTGCAGTGATGATGAACGCGGGCGCATATGGTGGAGAGATGAAGCAGGTGCTTGTCAATGCATGTGTGTTAACGTCCGAAGGAGAGATCAAAGTTGTTCCGGCAGAAGAGATGGAACTTGGTTACCGCACAAGTATATTTGCAAAGAATCAGGATATTGTATTGAGTGCGGAGCTCAAACTGGAATATGGTGATGAATCTGAGATACGAGATTATATGGACGAATTAAAAGAACAGCGTGTGAGCAAACAGCCACTGGAATATCCAAGTGCCGGAAGTACATTTAAAAGACCGGAAGGATATTTCGCTGGAAAATTAATTCAGGATGCGGGACTCCGTGGGTTCCAGGTTGGAGGAGCTCAGGTTTCGGAGAAACACTGTGGATTTGTGATCAACAAGGATCATGCTACCGCAACGGATATCTTATCTTTGATGGATCAGGTATCGGAGAAAGTGGAAGCACAGTTTGGAGTGAAACTGGAAGCAGAAGTTAAGATTATTGGTGAAGAATAAAAGAGGGATAAAGATGAAATTAGTAATTGTGACGGGAATGTCTGGAGCAGGAAAATCGGTTGCACTGAAGATACTGGAAGATTTTGGATACTTTTGCGTTGATAATCTGCCGATACAGTTGATGCCGAAGTTTGCGGAGATTTTAACCATGCCGCATTCGGAATTGAACCAGGTTGCGCTTGGAATTGATGTACGAAGTGGTCAGGCATTGGATGGACTGGAAGATCAGTTGAATGCAATGGACAAATCCGGGATCGATTATGAAATTTTATTCTTGGATGCGCAGGACGATGTGCTGGTCAAACGTTATAAAGAGACGAGAAGGCAGCATCCGCTCGGTGGAGCAGGACATGTAGATGTTGGAATTGCCAAAGAACGTGAAAAAATCTCGTTCTTAAAGAAACGTGCAACGTATATATTAGATACAAGCAAGATACTTACAAGGGAGCTGAAGCGGGAACTTGAGCAGATTTTTGTGGAAGGCAAGAATTTTAAGAATCTTTATATTACAGTCATGTCATTTGGATTCAAATATGGAATTCCACAGGATGCGGATCTGGTTTTTGATGTACGATTTTTACCGAATCCATATTATATCAGTGGACTGAAGGAAAAGACGGGAAATGACAAAGAAGTGCAGGAATATGTGATGAATAGTCCAAGAGCAGAAGAATTTCTGGAGAAATTTACAGATTTGATTCAGTTTTTACTTCCAAATTATATACTGGAAGGGAAGAATCAATTGGTCATTGCAATTGGATGTACCGGTGGAAAGCATCGTTCTGTTACGGTGGCAAATGCGTTGTATCAGGTTGTCAAACAGGATGAAAATTATGGTGTTCGAATCGAACACAGAGATATCGAGAAAGATGCGATTACAAAGGCAAAATAGGAGTGTAAGATGTCATTTTCAGGAAATGTAAAAGAAGAACTGTCAGAACATTGGAGTAGTGCAAGGCACTGTCAGATTGCAGAATTGGCAGCACTTCTGGGATTATGCGGCTCGATTATTATTAATAGTAGAAATGAATATAGTGTGAAAGTACACACAGAAAACAAAGCGGTTGCAAGAAAAGTCTTTACATTGATTAAAAAAACATTTAATATAGAGTCTGATATATCAATAAGAAGAAACATTCAAAAACAAAGCGTATCCTATTCTGTTGTTATAAAACAGCATCAAGATGCACTGCGGGTGTTACAGGCAGTCAAGTTGATCGATGAACATTTGGATGGATTTGAAGAAGTTCGAATTGTGAATCCGATTGTAGTTCAACAGACTTGTTGTAAGCGGGCATTTATCAGAGGGGCGTTTCTGGCAGCCGGCTCTATGAGTGATCCGAAGAAGGCTTATCATTTCGAGATCGTGTGTGCGGCAGAGCCGATGGCAGAACAGATACGTGAGTTAATGTGTAGTTTTTCTATGGACGCAAAGATCGTTCAGCGGAAGAAATCATATGTCGTATATCTCAAAGAAGGTTCACAGATTGTTGATATGCTCAATATTATGGAAGCGCACGTTTCGTTGATGGAACTTGAGAATGTACGAATTTTGAAGGAAATGCGCAACACAGTCAACCGCAAGGTGAACTGTGAGACAGCGAATCTAAACAAGACTGTATCAGCGGCTGTCAAGCAGATGGAAGACATTACATATCTGCGAGATACGATTGGTTTGGAGAAACTGTCGGAGGGACTTGAGGAAGTAGCACTGGCGAGACTTTCTCACCCAGATGCATCGTTAAAAGAATTAGGGGCTCTCTTGTCGCCACCGGTTGGAAAGTCGGGTGTGAATCACAGACTTCGTAAACTGGGAGATTTAGCAGAAAAGGTCAGACAAGAACAAGGAGGATTATTATGATTGAGACACCAGTTATCGTTAAGCATGAAAAAGGATTAGATGCAAGACCGATTGCATTGCTTGTACAGGAAGCAAGTCAGTATGCGAGCAAGATCTTTATTCAGGTTGATAATAAGAAGATTAATGCAAAGAGCATCATGGGCATGATGAGCTTGAATTTATCCGATGGTGAAGAAGTAACTGTTTTGACAGAAGGCGAAGACGAAGTGAAGGCAGCAGAAGGGATTAAGACATTTCTTGCAGAGGCAAAATAGATTATGATTATTGTTTGCAGAATGTATGTAGACAGTAATGAAGTATTCACAGAAACAAATAGAATACCAAGGAGAGGTTGTGCATAAAGCACAGCCTCTTTTATCACCTATAGAACCCGCCAAGGGCAGTTAACTTTAGATCCTTTGGCAATGAATAGAAGAAAGGAACGGATGAATATGAAGAAGATGTTATTTATTTACAATCCAAACGCAGGCACAGGTATGTTGAAACCTAAATTATCAGATGTCCTCGATATATTCACAAAGGCAGGATATGAAGTTACGGTGTACCCGACACAGCGTTACCATGATGGACTGGTTAAGACCTTATCTTATACAGGTGATTATGATGTAGTAGTATGTAGTGGTGGAGATGGTACATTAGACGAAGTTGTGACCGGTATGGCGCAGAGAGAAAAGAAGGTACCGATTGGATATATTCCGGCCGGAACAACCAATGACTTTGCAAGCAGTCTGCATATCTCAAAGGATATGCTGGAGGCAGCAGATACAGCGGCAAACGGAGTTCCGTTCCCGTGTGATATCGGACGTTTCAATGATGATTATTTTGTATATATTGCAGCG
>DAVZKO010000107.1:0-9295 GCA_052272205.1 Schaedlerella sp.
CAGGCAAAGATGTAAAGACTGCCTCAGGCCTTTCAAAGCTATGTATATGCTGTTATATGGAGCGTTGTAGCCATCTTTGTAGACCAGATTACAAAATGGCTTGTGGTACAGAACTTAAAGGGAAAAGACAGTATCGTGCTGATTCCGAATGTGTTTGAGTTACATTATCTTGAAAATCGTGGAGCCGCATTTGGATTGATGCAGAATAAACAGGTTGTATTTTTGATTGGAGCGGTGATCGTACTTGGAGTAATCGGATATTTTTATGGGAGAATCCCACAGACTTCACACTATTTTGGACTGCGTCTTTGCGCGGTTCTTGTATGTGCAGGGGCAATTGGTAATATGATCGACCGTATCCGTTTAAATTATGTTGTAGATTTTTTCTATTTTAGTTTGATTGACTTCCCTATTTTCAATGTAGCAGACTGCTATGTTGTGATAGCGTGTGTGCTCTTTGCCGTTCTTATTTTATTTTATTATAAGGATGATGAAGACTTTGCGTGGATAAGCAGAAAAAAATAGAAGAATAATATATGAGAAGGTAAGCTGACATTACATTTTGTAATGTCACTTTCTATATTGGTGAAAGTTTATAGATATGTAATAATATAGAGACGAATGGAAGATACATTTCAGGACAGATTGGAGATGATAAGGATGGAAAAATTAACTTTTATAGTAGAGCAAGCAGGTGAGCGTATTGATAAATATTTGTCTGAACAGCTTGCGGATATGACTCGTTCCCATATACAGAAGTTGATAAAAGAGAATAAAGTTCAGGTAAATGGTTCCTTTGTGAAAGCTAATTTTAAACCTTCGGCACAGGATGAGGTTGTAGTGGAAATCCCAGAATTAAAAGAGCCGGATATTCTACCAGAGGATATTCCATTGGATATTTTATACGAAGATAATGATATTCTTGTCGTTAATAAGCCGAAAGGAATGGTGGTGCACCCGGCTCCGGGACATTATACGGGGACGTTGGTCAATGCGATTATGTATCATTGCAAAGATAATCTGTCCGGAATTAATGGGGTAATGCGTCCAGGCATCGTACATCGAATAGACATGGATACAACAGGTTCTTTACTTGTATGTAAAAATGATCGTGCACACCAGTCTTTAGCAGAACAACTAAAAGAACATTCCATCACAAGAAAATATCATGCCATCGTACATGGTCGGTTAAAAGAAGATGAAGGAACGATTGATAAACCGATTGGACGTCATCCAATAGATAGAAAAAAGATGAGTGTGCATTGTAATAATGGCCGTGAAGCCATTACACATTATCGTGTACTTGAACGTTTTCAGCAGTTTACTTATATAGAATGTCAATTGGAGACAGGACGTACACATCAAATTCGTGTTCATATGTCAAGCATCGGTCATCCGATTTTGGGAGATGTAGTATATGGTCCTGCGAAATGTCCTTATAAATTGCAAGGGCAGACTTTGCATGCAAAGATTCTTGGAATCACGCATCCGACAACAGGGGAATATATAGAATTTGATGCTCCACTGCCGGATTATTTTCAGGGT
The DNA here is from genome assembly GCA_052272205.1 of Schaedlerella sp. Taxonomy (GTDB): domain Bacteria; phylum Bacillota; class Clostridia; order Lachnospirales; family Lachnospiraceae; genus Schaedlerella. The sequence continues at coordinate 1,546 of DAVZKO010000107.1, forward strand.
TTACTTGAAAAAATGCATTAGAACATCTATAATAAAACTATAGATGAGTTCGTGCATCAATGCAGCGTAAAGGAGTGTGGCTAGTATGAAAACAAATACAATTATTACAATCGGAAGACAATATGGAAGCGCTGGAAGAGAGATTGGATATAAGATCGCGGAGGATTTCGGTATCAAGTTATATGATAAAGAAATGCTTGCCAGAGCTGCGAAAGAAAGCGGTATCTGCGAGGAGATTTTTGAAACTCATGATGAGAAACCAACGAACAGTTTCCTATACTCTCTGGTAATGGATACCTATTCTATGGGATATGCGGGAAGTACATATAATGATATGCCAATTAATCATAAGGTGTTTCTTGCACAATTTGATACCATTAAAAAGATTGCGGATGAGGGTCCATGTATTTTAGTTGGTCGTTGTGCGGATTATGCATTGGAAGCTTACGATAATATGGTCAGTGTATTTATCCATGCAGATATGGATGCCCGGATTTCACGTATCAGCCGCATCTATGATCTGCCGACGAATAAAGCAAAAGATCGTATTGTTAAGGCAGATAAGAAGAGAGCAAGTTATTATAATTATTACACAAACAAGCGCTGGGGTGATGCTGACAGCTATGAGTTATGTTTGAATAGCTCGAAACTTGGAATCGAGGGAACAGCAAAAGCAATTGAAGATTATGTTTTGTTCCGGGAAAGTGTTACAGACAAGAAGATTTGATAAGCAGATTCATAGTATGTAAGATATGGGTTCTAACAAGAAAGAATAGAAAAGGTGGAAGGAACTTTATTAAGAAGCGTTTCTTCCACCTTTTTGAGTTTCGAGTCTAATCCTCCCGTAACCTTACAGCAGAGGCAGCCTGGCGACGGCGATCTTCATCGATCGCAGCATAGTGTTTTTTCGTTGTATTGACATCTTTATGTCCCAATACATCTGCAACAAGGTAAATATCACCGGTTTCTTTATAGAGCGCGGTACCATAGGTGCTTCGTAGCTTGTGCGGTGTAATTTTCTTGTTAGGAGTTACCTGACGCGCATATTTTTTAACCATATTTTCTACGGCCTGAACACCCATGCGTTTTCTCTGTGTGGATAAAAATAAAGCATTTTCATTGCCGGGAAGGGGAGTGGTAGTCTTTCTGGTTGTATATAGATAAGTCTTCAATGCATATTCCACCTCTTTACCAAAATATACAACCATCTGGTTGCCACCTTTTCGGGTGACTTTTACCCCATTATTTTTGAAGTCCACATCCTGTATATCCAGGCCGACACATTCTGAAACTCGAATACCTGTTCCCAGTAGTAATGTGATGATTGCCAGGTCACGATTTTTCGTTTTTTCATAATAAACTTTTTTTTGACCGGTCAATTCATCACCGCCATGTTCAACGAAATCAAGCAACAATGCAATTTCATCTGTATCCAGGCGGACAATTGCCTTTTCGTGCAATTTGGGCATATCTACAAGCAAGGTTGGATTCTTAGATATAATTTGATGTTTAAAATAATATCCGTAGAAACTTCGCAAAGCAGACATTTTACGAGAAAGTCCATTTTCAGTGTTGGTAATCTGTTTTTCTTCTTCATTTTTATAAACTTTTAAGTATTCTTGATATTCTTCGATGTCTACAGCCTCTAATTGCTCCAAATCAGACGTTTTAAACTGTTCAATGGAGTAATTCCTATATATTGGGTTATTCTCCATTAAAAAGCGAAAAAACACGCGAATATCATATGCATAAGATATTCTTGTCTTAGCAGATGTCGTAGGTTCAATCGCACGAAAATAATCTTTTGCAAATGGAGGCAATGTTTTTAATATTTCACGAAGCCGCAAGGTATTATCAATGTAAGTTTGTTCGTGATAAGATTTTTCTGCGGTATTTTCAACAAAAGTTGGTATGGATTGTTCTTCATTATTTAATTCCTGCATGGCATTAAAAACCCCTTAATTGATAGTAATATAGTTAAAATATAACATATCTGTAATCTTTTGTCTATATCTATTGGAAAAATCGGTATTTGTCGTATAGATGTATCTCAATTACAAAAGCACACTCTTTCTAAAAAATGAAAAACCGAAAGAAATACATCCTGGTTTGGTTGCGCATTTCTTTCGGTTCTTAAGTTATCTGGAAACAATTTGAATTCCATCCGGGTCTATATTGGTCAAAGCATCGCAGATGATAATCAGTTTGTTGCCTGCATAAATCTGATTATTCTGCAGGTGGTTTAGTTCTTTCAGTTCTTTGATATATCGGTCTATACTGTAGCTTTCTGGTTTATATTGTTCTGCAATACTCCATAATGTATCATCTTCGTGGATTGTGATACTGTTATATATTATCTGAGTATCGCAAATGCTTGTATCGGAATCTTTTGCTGATGTAATTACGCTTCCAAAGCCGACCCAACATACAGCAATCAATAAGAATGCTGTCATGACTGATAACATATTACCCTTTAATTTTTTACGATTATATTTCTTATTCATATGTTTTCCTCTCATAACACTGCTCTCTCCTATTCATATACAATTAAACAGAACATTTGTTCTATCTGATGGGTTTAGTATACAACACGAACATATGTTTGTCAATGGCGTTTGCTATAAAATTCGAACATATTTTCGCAACAAATGTTTGCTATTTCACTTTTCATATGATACTATAAAACTAGTAAAACAGCCGGGAGGGGATTCATATGGCGCAAGGAAAAATCAGTAAAAAGCAAGAAGAAATTTTAGAATATATCAAATCACAGATTTTGGAGCGTGGCTTTCCACCTGCCGTCCGAGAGATTTGCGAGGCAGTGAACCTGAAGTCTACCTCATCCGTACACTCTCATCTTGAGACATTGGAAAAGAATGGTTATATTCATCGAGATCCGACAAAGCCGCGTGCGATTGAGATTCTGGATGACACATTTAATTTGACAAGACGTGAACTGGTTAACGTACCGGTAATCGGTCGTGTCGCTGCAGGTGAACCATTACTTGCACAGCAGAATATTGAGAACTATTTTCCGATTCCGGCAGAGATGATGCCGAACAAACAGACATTTCTGTTACAGGTCCAGGGAGAAAGTATGATCAATGCAGGAATCCTCGATGGAGATTACATACTTGTACAGCAGGAACAGACAGCGGAGAATGGAGACAAGGTGGTCGCTTTGATTGACGATGGGGCTACTGTTAAGACATTCTATCGTGAGGAGGGAATTATCCGCTTACAGCCTGAGAATGATTTTATGGAGCCGATTATTGTAAAAGACTGTATCATTCTAGGTAAAGTAATCGGTGTGTTCCGATTTTTTAAATAAGACAGTTAAAGCTTAATTTTATCTATTGATTGAGCGCTTTAGCTATATTGACGGCATTGAATTGGTGTTTGAATGAATTAAAAGAGCAAGTACAACTTCTGATATGAATAAAAATATCCTTGGTTGTACTTGCTCTTTTATTGTCTCTTAAGAAAGAAAAATTTTCTGATTTTATAATTCATTGATTGCGATTTCTTTTCCATCTCTCCAGATTCTTTCCAAATCATAGAAGAGACGATTGTCACGGTCAAAAATATGAACGATAATATCGCCGAAATCAAGAAGTACCCAGTTTCCATTGCTGTATCCCTCTCGCTGTTTTAAGGAATATCCTGCTTTGTGAAGTTCTTCTTCTACATTATCAACCAGAGCCTGAACCTGGCTTTGATTTGTACCATTTGCAATGATAAAATAATCTGCTAAGACAGAGATTCCTTCCAGATTGATAATCTTGATATCTTCACCTTTTTTATCATCCAAAGCCTGATATGCGATTTTTACCATTTCTTTTGCCTGTTCCATTGTCTGTCCTCCTTATAAGCTGTTATATTATCATTAAAAACTGTAGCTATTTCGAATAATATTCGTATGTTTTTGCAGTCATCGGGTCAATTGGGCGTTTTTGCCATTTTAAAAACTCTAATGTATTTTTAGCACATAGACTTACTGCATGGTCAATGTCTGTAAATGCTTCTTTTCGTACTTCCGTGAGTCCCGGAATCATCTTTCTTCCCGGCTCAATGTAATCCGATAAGTAGATGATCTTTTCTAACATTGTCATATTTGGTCTTCCGGTTGTGTGGTATAGAATTGCATTGATGATGCGTTCATTATCTACAGAGTATTTCTCTCTTGCAAGATATGCGCCCAGTTTTGCGTGAATCAGAGGAAGAACCCGCAATTCTGCTTCTGAAAGCGCAATTCCATACTTTTTACAGAGTTCTACCTGCTCTTCGGCTGAAGTGAATTTTCCACAATCGTGTAACAGTCCTGCGAGCATTGCCTCTTGAATGTCTTGTTCGTAACGCATCGCCATTGCTGCAGCCGTATACATGACGCCTTTTGTATGATGATAGCGATCTGGTTTCAGTTTTTTCTCCAGTTTTTTACTTATTGTTTCTAAATCCATTCTGTTTGTTGTCCTTTGTATCGTACAATCTGTTTGTTTTGATATAGTCATCTACGGCATCTGGAACCATGTAATGGACACTTAATCCCCTTGCTGCACGTCTGCGTATGACAGTAGACGAAATCTCCAGAAGGGGGGCTTGCAATAGCTCAATTCTAGCGTTATATTCCTGCTTTAGATACTCAATCTGCATACGCATATCTTCCACATCTTTGTCGTCGCGCATAGCAGCCAAAATTGTACAGGTTGGAAATATTTCTTTGAAATATCTCCAATGTTCAATCGCAAATAGAGAATCTGCACCAAGAATAAAGAAGAAGTCATGTTCCGGGTATTGCAAGTTTAATTCCTGCATCGTTTTGTACGTGTAAGAATGTACCGTCTCATCTGCCTCATGGAGACAAAGTTTAAAATATGGTACATGCTCGATTGCACAGCGAATCATCTCAATACGATGTTTCAATGCATCTTTCGTATTTTCCGATTTTTTGTGAGGTGGATTGCCATTTGGAAGAAACCAGATTTCATCCAGTCCGAAATCCTCATATGCAAATTCACCGAGCAATAAGTGCCCAATGTGGATTGGATCAAAAGTTCCACCCATAATTCCTATTTTCATCCGTTATCACCTATGGTAAAACAATTTTTTTCTTATCGTCTTTGCCTTCTTTGTAAAGAACAATTTTCTTTCCGATTACCTGTACAATCTGAGAATGAGTACGTTCTGCGACCATCTCAGCCAATTCACGAGGGTCATCGGCACAGTTCTGTAATACGTTGATCTTAATCAATTCTCTGGCTTCCAGAGCCTCTGCAATTGCCTGTGTAAGTCCCGGATTCATGCTGGATTTACCAATCTGAAAAATCGGGTCGATTGTCATTGCAAGGCCTTTTAAATAAGCTCTCTGTTTTGATGTCATTTCTATTCTCCTGTTATTTTTATTGTATCGATTACGAGTTCCTTTTATTTATAATAATCAAATTGCAGACCATACATTTTTACTGTATCGCCCTCTTCGATTCCGGCAGCTTCCAATTTTTCAAGAATACCGGTATCTTTGAGGAAACGCTGGAAGAATGCAAATCCCTTTTCAGAATCTAAGTTGGTATATCCGAGCATTTTCTCGATCTTTGGACCTTCAACCACATACATATCGTCCACTTTTTCAACGGTGTATGGAAGCTCTTCATAAATAAGTTCGTCTTCAGGGAAGAATTCCTGCTCAAATACAACGGTTTCAGTACCAATCTTTTGCAGTTCTTCACTTACATAATACAGCAATTCCTGAATCCCCTTACCGGATACACCGGAAATTGGGAATACTTTGATTCCTTTTGGCTCGAATTCTGCACGCAGAAGTTCAACCGGGTCTTCGTCTTCAGAATAAATCAAATCGGTTTTGTTTGCGGCAATGACCTGTGGGCGTTTTGCAATTTCCGGATTGTAGGCTTCCAGTTCTGCATTGATTTTATAAATATCGTCGATTGGATCACGTCCTTCGATTCCAGCGGCATCCACAACATGAATCATCATCTTTGTACGTTCGATATGGCGTAAAAATTCATGTCCCAAACCGACACCTTCAGAAGCACCTTCGATCAATCCAGGAATATCTGCCATGACAAATCCTTTACCTCCCGGAAGGTCTACCACACCTAAGTTTGGATTTAAAGTTGTAAAGTGATAATTTGCAATCTTAGGTTCGGCATTTGTCACGCGGGAAAGAAGTGTCGATTTACCTACATTTGGGAATCCAATCAATCCAACATCAGCAATAACTTTCAATTCCAGTGTTACTTCCATCTCCAAGGCCGGCTGACCTGGCTGTGCATACTTAGGAACCTGCATGGTTGCGGTTGCGAAATGCTGATTACCAAGACCGCCTTTTCCGCCTTTTAAGATAATCTGACGGCGATTTTCGCCGGACATATCAGCGACAACTTTACCGGTATTTGCTTCTTTGATCACAGTTCCTTCCGGAACCTTCAATACAACGTCTTTTCCGTCTTTTCCGTGGCAACGGCGCTTTCCGCCTTCTTCACCGTCTCCGGCAGCAAATTTTCTCTTGTGACGATAGTCGTAAAGAGTATTCAATCCTTCATCTACCTCAAAAATCAAATCGCCGCCTTTTCCACCGTCACCACCGTCCGGACCACCATTTGCTACATACAATTCGCGTCGGAAACTTACGTGGCCATTGCCACCTTTTCCGGAACGAATCATAATCTTTGCTCTATCTGCAAACATAATGCTCACCTCTCTCGTTCTTATTCTATCTTGTATCAGTGTAACAATTCATATATATGAAAAATTCTGACAGAGAAAAAAGGCAGGAAATACTTCCTGCCTTCATTGAACTGATGATTATTCAGCTACTGGATAGATAGAAACCTGTTTCTTATCTCTTCCTTTTCTTTCAAATCTAACAACACCGTCAACCAGTGCGAAGAGAGTATCATCTCCTCCACGTCCAACATTCACACCTGGGTGAATCTTAGTTCCGCGCTGTCTGTACAGGATGTTACCAGCTTTTACAAACTGTCCGTCAGCTCTTTTGGCACCTAATCTCTTAGCCTCGGAGTCACGACCGTTCTTTGTAGAACCTACTCCTTTTTTATGAGCAAAAAACTGAAGGTTTAATTTCATCATGGTAGTTACACCTCCTCGAAAATAATATCAATATATGGCTTATAACTGTCGTCTTCTTCCATACTCTGTAATCCCAGAACCATGGATTTCATTAACAGTTGAGCATCATGTCCAGGCGTCTTTGTAAAACGAAATTCGATATTGCCTGTATCTTCATCACTTACACAACTTGTCTCATCTTCCGTAAAAGATTCAATTGAGTTCAACGTGTTTATAACTAAAACAGATGCGGCTGCACATACGATATCATGACCATATTCATCATATCCGGCATGACCAACTACATCGAATCCTGTATATGTCTGCTTCTTATCCACATAAATAGTTACATTAATCATAATTAAGCGTTAATCTTCTCGATTTTAACTGCTGTATACTGCTGTCTGTGACCGTTTTTCTTATGGTATCCAGTCTTTCTCTTATACTTGTAAACAACAACTTTTTTAGCTTTTCCATCTCCGATTACGGAAGCTGTAACGGATGCTCCGTCTACAGTTGGATTACCAACAACCAGTTTATCGTTGTTCACTGCAAGCACCTGATCGAATGTATAAGTTTCTCCAGCCTCTACACCAAGTTTCTCTACTTTAATGATATCGCCTTCGGCTACTTTGTACTGTTTACCACCTGTTGCTATAAT
>DAVZKO010000108.1:0-9005 GCA_052272205.1 Schaedlerella sp.
TCCTCTACAGCCCCAGAATGCGCCATAGCCTATTGAGGTAATACCAGCAGGACTGGGGTATCAGCCGTAACCGTTATTGGGGAACTCCACTGAATATCTGGCAGTGTGAATGTGGACATATGCATTCTATCGGAAGCATTGAAGAACTGAAATCTATGTCAGATAACTGCCCGGATGACATCGAACTGCACCGTCCATACATTGATGCAGTAACAATCAAGTGTCCGGAATGTGGTAAAGAAATGCATCGTGTACCGGAAGTTATCGACTGCTGGTTCGACAGTGGTTCTATGCCATTTGCACAGCATCATTACCCATTTGAGAATAAAGAAATCTTTGAGAAACAGTTCCCGGCTCAGTTTATTTCCGAGGCGGTAGACCAGACTCGTGGATGGTTCTATTCTCTGTTGGCAATCTCTACTCTGTTGTTCAACAAAGCACCTTATCAGAACGTAATCGTGCTTGGACATGTACAGGATGAGAATGGTCAGAAGATGAGTAAATCTAAGGGAAATGCAGTTGATCCGTTTGATGCATTACAGCAGTACGGAGCGGATGCAATCCGCTGGTATTTCTATGTAAACAGTGCACCATGGCTGCCAAACCGTTTCCATGGTAAAGCTGTTATGGAAGGACAGCGTAAGTTCATGGGAACTCTGTGGAATACTTATGCATTCTTCGTATTGTATGCGAACATCGATGAATTTGATGCTTCTAAATACACTTTGGAATATGACAAATTATCTGTTATGGATAAATGGTTACTGTCAAAACTCAATACATTGATCAAGACAGTAGATGATAACCTTGCAAACTACAGAATTCCAGAGAGTGCAAGAGCCCTTCAGGATTTCGTAGATGATATGAGTAACTGGTATGTAAGACGTAGTCGTGAACGTTTCTGGGCAAAAGGCATGGAGCAGGATAAGATCAATGCATACATGACATTGTATACAGCACTTGTAACAGTTTCTAAAGTTGCTGCACCTATGATTCCGTTCATGACAGAGCAGATTTACCAGAACTTAGTAAGAAGCGTAGATCAGACAGCTCCGGAAAGTATTCACCTTTGTGATTACCCGGCTGTAAATGAGGCTTATATCGATACAGAACTCGAAGCAAACATGGAAAATGTACTCAAACTTGTTGTAATGGGACGTGCCTGCAGAAATACATCCAACATCAAGAACCGTCAGCCAATCGGACAGATGTTTGTAAAAGCAGATTTTACATTGCCTGAGTTCTATCAGGAAATCGTGGCAGATGAGCTGAATGTTAAGAATGTTAAATTTACAGATGATGTAAGAGACTTTACTTCATATAGTTTTAAACCACAATTAAAGACAGTTGGACCAAAATATGGTAAAATGTTAGGCGGAATTAAAAAAGCTCTCGACAGCGTAGATGGCAATGCAGCAATGGATGAGCTGAATGCAAGTGGTTCATTGAAACTGGATGTAGATGGTCAGGAAATCACATTGTTCAAAGAAGATTTACTGATTGACACAGCACAGATTGAAGGTTATGTATCAGAGAATGATAACGGAATCACAGTTGTTCTTGATACAAATCTGACAGAGGAACTTCTGGAAGAAGGATTTGTAAGAGAGATTATCAGTAAGATCCAGACTATGCGTAAAGAGGCCGGATTCGAAGTGATGGATAAGATTCGTGTTACTTATACAGGCAGCGAAAAAGCAGAGAACATTTTTGCAAAATATGCAGACAGCATTGGAAGTGAAGTTCTTGCTGAGGATGTTACAAAAGCAGAACCTGCCGGTTACGTGAAAGAATGGAAGATAAACGGCGAACAAGTTACAATGGGAGTTTGGAAAGAGGGAATGTAAGCCTATGTATAGCAAAAGATTTGAAAAAGAAGCGTTCAAAGAAGCAGTAAAAGAGAATGTAAAAACATTATATCGTAAGAAAATCAGTGAAGCGTCAAAACAGCAGATTTTTCAGGCAGTGTCTTATGCAGTAAAAGACATTATCATGGACGACTGGTTTGAGACACAGAACAAATACGAAGAAGAGAATGTAAAAACAGTATATTATATGTCAATGGAGTTCCTGATGGGACGAGCACTTGGTAACAACCTGATCAACATGACAGCATATACAGAAGTAAAAGAAGCTCTGGAGGAGATGGGAATCGATTTGAATGCGATCGAGGACGAAGAACCAGATGCAGCTCTTGGAAACGGTGGCCTCGGAAGACTGGCTGCCTGCTTCCTTGATTCTCTTGCAACATTGAATTATCCTGCTTATGGATGCGGAATTCGTTATCGTTATGGAATGTTCAAACAGAAAATCGAAGATGGATATCAGGTAGAAACACCGGATAACTGGTTAAAAGAAGGGAATCCATTTGAACTTCGTCGTGAAGAGTACGCAAAAGAAGTCCGTTTTGGTGGAAATATCCGTTTTGAGAAGAATCCTGAGACAGGACGTGACGAATTTATTCAGGAAAACTATGAATCTGTACTTGCAATTCCATACGATATGCCAATCGTTGGATATGGTAACCACGTAGTCAATACACTGCGTATCTGGGATGCAAAAGCAATCGTAGACTTCCAGCTTCAGTCTTTTGACAGAGGAGATTATCACAAAGCAGTAGAGCAGGAAAACCTTGCAAAAACAATCGTTGAGGTACTTTATCCAAACGATAACCACTATGCAGGAAAAGAGCTGCGTCTGAAACAGCAGTATTTCTTTATTTCTGCAAGTTTACAGGCATTGATTGCCAAATATAAGAAATCAAACAGTGATATCCGCAAACTGCATGAGAAAGTTGTCATTCAGATGAATGATACACATCCAACGGTTGCAGTACCGGAGCTGATGCATTTGCTCATCGACCAGGAAGGTCTGACATGGGAAGAAGCATGGGATGTTACAACGAAGACATGTGCTTACACAAATCATACAATTATGGCAGAAGCACTTGAGAAATGGCCAATTGACCTCTTCTCTAAACTGCTTCCACGTATTTACCAGATCGTACAGGAGATCGATCGTCGTTTTGTAAACGAAGTAAGAGCAAAATATCCTGGAAATGAAGAAAAAGTACGCAAGATGGCAATCCTGTGGGATGGTCAGGTTCGTATGGCAAATATGGCTATCATTGCCGGATTTTCTGTAAACGGTGTTGCAAAACTTCATACAGAAATCCTGAAAAATGAGCAGTTAAAAGACTTCTACGAAATGATGCCGGAGAAATTCAACAACAAGACAAACGGTATTACACAGAGACGTTTTCTTGCACATGGTAACCCGCTTCTTGCCGACTGGATCACAGATAAGATTGGCGATGGCTGGATTACAGATTTGTCACAGATTGCAAAACTGAAACCATATGTAGAAGACGAAAAAGCAAGAAGAGAATTTATGGATATCAAATATCAGAACAAAGTTCGTCTTGCAAAATATATCAAAGAACACAACGGAATTGATGTAGACCCACGTTCTATCTTTGACGTACAGGTAAAACGTCTCCATGAGTACAAACGTCAGTTATTGAATATTCTGCATGTAATGTATCTGTACAATCAGATCAAAGAGCATCCGGAGATGTCCTTCTATCCAAGAACATTTATCTTTGGTGCGAAAGCAGCAGCAGGATATCAGAGAGCAAAAGAGACGATCAAACTGATCAACTCTGTTGCAGATGTTATCAACAATGACAGAAGCATCAACGGAAAGATTAAAGTTGTATTTATTGAAGATTATCGCGTATCAAACGCAGAGTTGATCTTTGCAGCCGCTGATGTCAGCGAACAGATTTCAACAGCATCCAAAGAAGCTTCCGGTACAGGAAACATGAAGTTCATGCTGAATGGTGCTCCGACACTCGGAACAATGGATGGTGCTAACGTAGAAATCGTAGATGAAGTTGGTATTGAAAATGCATTTATCTTCGGACTGAGCTCAGAAGAAGTTATCAACTATGAAAATAATGGTGGATACAACCCAACAGATATCTACTTCAATGATTGGGAGCTGAAACGTGTGATCGACCAGTTGATGGACGGAACATATGCAAATGGCAATCATGAGATGTACAAGAACCTGTATAACTCACTGTTGAATACACAGTGCACAGACAGAGCCGACACATATTTTATTCTGAAAGATTTCCGCTCTTATGCAGATGCTCAGAAGAAGGTCGAAGAAGCATACCGTGACCAGGATAAATGGTCAAGAATGGCAATGCTGAACACAGCTTGCAGTGGTAAGTTCACATCAGACCGTACAATCGAAGAGTATGTGAAAGATATTTGGAAACTGGAGAAAGTGACAGTTCCGTCTGGACAGCCTGAATAGGAATAGAACAAAGTAGAAAATGCAACCATGCGCATTCATGTGTCAAGTATGTAATAGCAATGAGACTTGACGCATGAGTGTGCTTTGCATATACTGGTAAAAAGGTCTTAGTAACGAAAGAGAGGCATATATGTATAACGATATTTATGGCTACAGTTACAGCGTACCTGCACAGAATTCAATGTCTGGATTCGGTATGGGTATTTTAATGATTTATGTAATCGTGATGTTACTGATTGGACTTGTTTCCCTTGCAAGCTATATCTTGCGGGGAATCGGGTTGTATACGATTGCAAAGAGAAGAGGAATGAACCATCCTTGGTTTGCATTTGTTCCGTTTATGAGAACCTATTTGCAGGGAACATTAGGCGGAGATATCAAGTTTAAGAATAAGACGATGCGTGATACAGGTATCTGGCTTGTGGTGGTTCCATTTATGTATGGAGTGGTATTTTCTGTTTTTTACGGAGTGATGTGGTTGTGCGGAATCGTTACAGTATTGAGCATGACAATCCATGTGGGTGTTGGAAGAATCGTATTTCTGGCATTTTTGGTATTGATTTTGCTTGTCATAAGCGTTGGATATAAAATCCTTTATAAGACATTCCGTGTATTGGTAAATCGTCAGATATACCAGAGTATGACTTCGGAAAATATGGCAATCGCACATGCAGTTATTGGAGCTCTTGTGCCGTTGTATGAATCTATTTGTCTCTTTGCGATGAGAAATCGTGAGGGAAAAGTGGAGGATGCGACAAGTGACGGAGCAGAAGATGAGAAAAGTATCGTTGAGCCGCAAGTAATTGATAACGTTGAAAATGTTGCGGAGCCACAGACAGCGGAAAATGCCGAGAATATTGCGAATCCGCAGAAGGTGGAGAATGTCGAGAATGCTGTGGAGCCACAGACAGCGGATGCTATGCATACAGAGACTACAGATAGCGAGTAATAATATTTTAAATATGGAATATATTAGGACAGCCCTTCATATCATAGGAATATGGAGGGCTGTTTTGATGAAAAGAGAAGAAATACAGCGGAGAATGAAAGCCATTGGAGCATTTCTTATTATATTAATTCTGTTTCCATATGTGTTGACGGTATTTATACATGGGGCAGATATGAAAACAAATTGGAATCAAGACCAAACCTATGTGCAGGTAAAACAGACGGATGTAAATGGTGACGAAAAGATAATAGAAGTTCCGTGGGAAGAATATTTTACAGGAGTGTTGGCGGCAGAAGTGCCGGTTGCGGGAGAGAAAGAATTTGTCAAGGCACAAGCTGTAGTTGTTCGGACGAAGCTGTATCAAATGATGGAACAGGCAACACAAGACGGAACCGAAGTCGTGTTTGAAGAATCCTATTTGACCGGTAAAGAAATAGAAAAAAAACAATTAGAATATCAGAATAATTCATATTATGAAAATCTGAAGTCTGCCATAGAAGAGACTTCGAATCAGGTTTTGTATTATCAGGGAAGCTATGCTTATGTACCGTTTCATCAATCCAGTAACGGGATGACCAGAAGTTATCAGGAGATCACGGGACAGGAGTCGTATCCGTATCTGACTGTAAAATCATGTGAAATGGATAAAGAAGCGGAGGATGAACTGCAGGTGCACACCTTATCGTATGAAGAAGTCCAGAAAAAATGTCAGCCATTTTTAGAGGCGGTAGAGGAAAAAGATGCGAATAAAACATATAAATTTTCTGACTACCAGATTCTATCGTATGACTCTGCGGGATATGTGTTGAAGATGCAAATTGGAAATACGACTTGCAGTGGAGAACAATTCCGGGAGGCATTGTCGCTTCCATCCAGCTCTTTTTCGCTGAAAGAAGTCGACGGAGAATTGCAGATTCGCACAATGGGAAACGGACATGGACTGGGGATGAGCCAGTGGACGGCGAATCAGATGGCGCGGGAAGGCAAAGCATATACGGAGATTTTGCAGTATTTTTATGAGGGGACGGAAGTGGTGGAGAAGATACTAGAATAAGAAAAAAGTAGAAAATCTCATTTGTAAAAGACATTTACAAATATAAATAAAATCAAGAAATTGGTATAAGTATTCATTTATCTGGCAAAAATATAGCCAGAGGTGATGAATATGAATAATAAAGAAAAGCCTTCATTCTGGAAAGGAAAAGGCGCAACAGTCGCAGTTGTCATCTGCTTTGTTGCAGTGATTGCAGGTGTTGGTACTTATACATTTCGCAATTATGAGAACAAAATGAATCAGCAGGTGAAGGACACGCAGGAAGAAACAAACACAGCAGAGGAGAAGAGTCAGTCGGTTGGAACAAGTGATATCGTACTGCCGGAACAGGAGACAAATACATCCGATACAGAAGAGAATATTGAGGAAGATATGACAGATACCGATGAGAACGCGCAGAAAGAGGCAGAGACAGCGGGTAATACAGTGAATGTATGGTTTGACGAGAACAGTATTCTTGAATGGCCGGCCAGCGGTGCAACACTGATTGGATACAGCATGGATCAGACAGTATATTTCTCAACATTAGAGCAGTATAAATACAATCCCGCTTTGATTATCGGAGGAGAAGTCGGAGAAGAAATCGATGCGGCTGCACCGGGAATTGTAAGCAATATTGAACAGACAGCACAGACTGGTATTACAGTGACCTTAGACATGGGAAATGGGTATACAGCCGTATACGGACAGTTGAAAGAAGTTCCGCTTCAGGTTGGAGACTATGTAGGTGCAGATGAGTTGGTTGGATATATGAGTGAGCCGACGAAGTATTACTCTGTAGAAGGTGCAAATTTGTACTTTGAAGTGCTCAAAGATGGCGTGCCGGTGAATCCGTTAGATTTTATGGAGGGGTAGGGGCAAAGATGTGCTTTATCCAAGCATGTAGGATGTAAAACAGGCGCGGAAAGCCTATCGCATCCGTAAGCTTCCAGCGCCTGTCTGGTAAAGTTCTGCTCTTTGGTTTATTGAATTTGCGATAACGTACTGCTAGAAAAAATCGGATATGAACAGAAATTCATATCCGATTTTTTCTGGCAGGGACTATTATCCAACTTAATCAACAAAATAGCAACTTTAATTCCACTTCTTCTTATAAATCAAATACAACGGCAATCCCACAAACACCATTCCTCCAATCATATTTCCAAGTGTAACAGGAATGAAATTGTGCAGGCTGTTCAGTGGGGTGAGAGTTGCAATCTGTTCTGCAGTGATACCGTAAGCTTCTTTGGCTTTGGCTACATAGTCTGGATTGGCAGCAGCCATGATACCTGCCGGGATGTAGAACATATTGGCAACGCAGTGTTCAAAACCGCCGACAACGAATGCACAGATTGGAAAGAAAATTGCCCATACTTTTCCTGCGATATCAGTTGCGGAAGTTGCCATTAATACGGCGAGACAAACCAGAATGTTACATAAAATTCCGGAGGCAATTCCCTGAACAGGTGAGATTGCAATCTTTCCGACAGCAACCTTGATTGTGTATGCACCGAGCAGACCGCCGGAGTAATTCAGGTTTCCGCTGAATACAATGAGTGTGTCGACACATAATGCACCGATTAAATTGCTGAAAAATACGATAAATAGATCGCGGAACAATCCGCCCCAGGTTACGCGCTTGTCAAATACATCCATGATGATAAGACAGTTTCCGGTGAAGAGCTCTCCTCCGAGAAAAACGATGAGCATCAATCCGACCGGGAAAATCGTTCCAGCCAAAGCTCTGGCAACACCGACATTTTCTACAGCGTGCGCTGCTGTACTGCTGGTTGCTCCGCCAAATGCGATAAATGCACCGGCCATAATACCGAGCAGAATCATTTTACCGAGAGGGAGGCGTGTTTTGTTTTCACATGCCTTGATACTTAAGTCTATGACTTCCGAAGGGGTATTAAAGTGATTATCCATGTGTAAATCCTCATTTCTTTATAGTGTGTTAAAGTAATGGTTCAGTACAGTATTATAAGGTACCGAACAGATATGTTAAATAATTAACGTGGATATTCTATACTAGAAAATATTGGAATTCAAGAGGTAGGAGAAATGTTTCTGGATAGATACAAAACAATGACTTTTAACAGTGATTTAGTTGACGATTCCAAATGAAAAGTTTAAAATGTTTAAATGGTAAGTAAACGTAAACATGGAGGGACTTTCATGGAGAAAGTGTTGATAGAATTGCATTTTTGAAAGATATCATGGCACAGGCACCGGAAGATGCAGAGCCGTTGAAGCTGACACCGGAAAATCACGAAGAAAACTGGGATTCTATCTGCCTGCATAAAGACGAAAACTGGTTTTTATATTACTATGGATTCTTCCGCCCGATGTATCGTAATTATACACTTCCGGAAGGAAAGAAATATAAGATTGAGTTGATTGATACATGGAATATGACAGTAGAAGAGCTGCCGGGAGAATTCGAAGGGAAGATTCGGATTAAGATGGGGGCGAGACAGTATATGGCGGTAAGGATGAAGAGGAGCTTTATCCTAGCCGGTAGACTACAAAACAGGCGCGGAAAGTCTAGCGTTTCATAACCCTTCCAGCGCCTGTCCACCAAAGTTCAGCTCTTTTGTTCATCAACTTTGCGATAACGTACTGCAAGAAAACATTGGATATGAATTTCAGTGAATATGGAGGAAGCGATTGGAAATACTTGAAGGTCAGAAT
>DAVZKO010000109.1:0-8992 GCA_052272205.1 Schaedlerella sp.
GTAGAGCACTTGACTTTTAATCAAGTTGTCCGGGGTTCGAATCCCCGCACGCTCATTAGAACAAGCAGATTACTGCTTGTTCTATTTTTTTACCTCTTTACATGATTAGAAATGGAGAAGACTATGAAGAACTATAAGAAAGCAATCGCAATCCTGCTTGCAATGACCATGTTGTTACCGATGCTGACAGGTTTGCAGGTGAAAGCAGCAGAGAAGAGACAGTTGGAAGTATTATTTACCCATGATACACATTCACATATGAACAGCTTTTCTACAATTGTAAACGGAGAACAGAAGGTAGTAGGCGGTTTTGCAAGACTCAAGACATTGATTGATGAGTATAAGAAAAATCATTCGAATACACTGCTTTTGGATGGCGGAGATTTTTCAATGGGAACTCTGATTCAGACAGTATATGATACGGAAGCACCGGAACTGCGTATGCTGGGATATCTTGGATATGATGTGACGACCTTGGGGAATCATGAATTTGATTATCGATCCAGTGGACTTGCCAATATGTTGAAAGCAGCAAAGGATTCCGGAGAAACAGTACCGAATCTTGTGCTGTGCAATGTAGATTGGAAAGGAATGGAACAAGAAGGGTTAAGTGATGGTCAGAAGCAGATTCAGGCGGCATTTGAGACCTATGGTGTGAAAGATTATGTAGTTGTCCAAAAAGGTGATGTGAAAATTGCGGTATTAGGCGTTTTCGGAGAAGATGCACTGGATTGTGCACCGACCTGCGAATTGGTGTTTAAAGATCCGGTAGAAGCTGCGAAGGAAACAGTAGAAGAAATTAAGAAAAATGAAGATGTTGATATGATCGCCTGCGTTTCGCACAGCGGGACATGGCCGGATGAGGACAAGTCGGAGGATGAAATCCTGGCGAAAGAAGTTCCGGATATTGATCTGATCATCAGCGGTCATACACATACCCAGTTAGATGAACCGATTCAGCATGGAGATACATACGTTGTATCCTGTGGCGAATATGGAAGGAATCTTGGAACAATCTCTATGACACAGAGGAAAAACGGACGTTGGGATATGACTTCTTATGAATTGCTTCCGGTATCGGAAGAGGTAGAAGCGGATGAGGCAACACAGGAGAGAATCGATGCGTTGATGGATACTGTTGATACCAATTATCTCGTGAATTTTGGATATACGAGAGAACAGGTTCTGGCAGAAAATGATATCGAATTCAACAGTCTTGAGGAAATGAGTACCAAGCATGAAGAACTGAATCTGGGCGATATCATGTCGGATGCATATGTTTATGCAGTGGAAAATTCGCCGTATTATGATGGAACTCCGGTAGATGTAGCAGTTGTTCCGAGTGGAACGGTACGTGATACTTATACAAAAGGGAACATTACGGTAGAAGAGGTTTACAATTCATTTTCGTTGGGAATTGGAAAAGACGGATTGGCTGGTTATCCGCTGATCAGTGCGTATTTGACCGGAAAAGAATTGAAACTGGTGGCGGAAGTGGATGCTTCTGTCTCTGATTATATGACAATTGCAAGATTATATTGTAGTGGATTGAACTTTACCTATAATCCGCATCGAATGATTCTTAATAAAGTAACGGATTGTTATTTGACCGGACAGGATGGGGAAAGAGAAGAAATCCAGGATGATAAACTGTATCATGTGGTAACGGATTTGTATACAGGACAGATGCTTGGTTCCGTAATGGATGCTTCTTACGGCTTGTTGGCAATCACGCCGAAGGATAAAGACGGGAATCCAATCGCCAATCTGGAAGATCAGGCGTTTATGGAAGGCAATCAGGAATTGAAAGCCTGGGTGGCAATAGCGAGATATATGCAGTCATTTGATGATACAGACAACGATGGCATTGCAAATGTATCTGATTACTATGCGACAACGCATAACCGAAAGGTCGTAGATGACAGCAAAAACATCATTGACCTGGTGAAACACCCGAATAAATTCTTTGCGATGATTGTGGGAATTATCGTTGTAATTATTCTATTGATCATATTGTTGATTTTGGGAATCCGAAAAATTGTTCGTAAAATAAAAAAGAAAAAATAAACATAAGAAAAGAGGAAACAGAGAAATTCGAATATCATTATCGAATGATAGAGAAAATTTCTGTTTCCTTTTTTATTTGGAGATAAATACTTGGGTTAAACGATTATCTTCGATATGCAAATTTTGGCAAACTGTCATCATCTGTCGGAACAGGGACATTTCCCCGGATCAAAGGCTTTGCGTAGGCGAGAAATTCCTCTGTGACATCGGAGTCGTCTTCGGAAATCCATTCCAAAGGAATGGTCTTTTCTTTGTTACATATCTCATTGACATCTTCCGTTACATAATCCAGAACATATGTGGCATCCAGGGTAAGCGGGGACTGTCGTTTGAATGCGACCATCTTTCCTGTTTCGCCCTTTAATGCAGCACTGACACCGAATGAACCGGATGCAATCGCTTCCTTCTGGTCAGCTTTGGAAATCATTGCACTAGAACAACGCTGAGATACGTTCAATTCAATGGAGCGCACCTTTACACCGAGACGTTCTTTTACAAGATTTTCGAGATATTTACCAGAACCGGTCAGCATCTTATGTCCAAAAGTATCGACTCCGACTTCATTTCCCAGTTCACAGATAAAGGTTCCATCTGCTGTGTGGATTCCTTCGGAAATACAAACAACCAGATTCGAAGTAGTTTCGAGAGAAGATTTTACCTTTTCAATAAATGCATCTTGGTCAAATGCAACTTCTGGTAAATAAATCAACACCGGATTATCATTTTCAAACTTTCTTGCCAACGCACTGGCAGCAGTCAGCCATCCGGCATGACGTCCCATAATCTCTACAATCGTAACGGATTTCTTATTGTCGTAAACAGATGCATCAATAGCAATTTCTCTTACGGTTGATGCAACATATTTGGCAGCACTTCCAAATCCCGGAGTGTGGTCCGTAAGTACAAGATCGTTGTCGATTGTCTTAGGAAGTCCCATAAAACGAATCTCGCTCTGAATGGATGCAGCGTAGCGGGAAAGTTTGCTGACCGTATCCATCGAATCATTTCCACCAATATAGAAAAAGTATCCGATATTATACTTTTCAAATTTTTCAAATAACTTTGGATAAACAGAATCGGTTAAATCTTCCGGCAATTTATAACGGCAGGAGCCAAGATAAGAACCGGGTGTCGTCTTGACTAATTCAAGCTCACCGGATGCATCTAAAGGTTTCATATCCATCAGTTGGTCATTCAGGAAGCCTTCGATTCCGTTGATCATGCCATATACATTGCCACAAACATCTTCGCGGTTTAAGGCTTCATAGACAACACCATACAGGCTGGCATTGATGACAGCGGTTGGACCACCGGACTGACCTACAATTACATTTTTCTTCATAGTATGTCCTCCAATACAATTTATAACATGAGGCTATCTTAACATCGTAAGAGGCAACTGACAAGCGTAAACAAAAGATTTTACGAGAATTTTGTTGGAAAATAAGGGGAGGTAGGGTATACTTGAAAGTGTATGAAAAGATATAAAAGTAAAAAGAACAAGAGGTAAAACTATGAAGTATATTTCATTTGCAATTCCATGTTATAACTCGGAAGCTTATATGGCGAAAGCAATCGAGTCGATTCTTCCGGGGGGAGAGGATGTTGAGATACTCGTTGTGAATGATGGTTCAAAAGACAGAACCGCAGAGATTGGAAAAGAGTACGAAGAAAAATATCCTGGAATTGTAAAACTTGTGAATAAAGAAAATGGTGGACATGGAGACGCGGTCAATTCCGGATTGCTTCATGCGACTGGAAAGTATTTTAAAGTTGTAGACAGTGATGACTGGGTAGACCATGATTCTCTGATGAAGATTCTCGAAGTGCTCAAAGGATTTGAGAAAGATGAAAAAGAAGTGGATATGCTCATTGCAAATTATGTATATGAGAAGGTTGGAATGGAGCATAAAAAAGTAATCCGCTATAAAAATGTACTTCCGGAGAATCAGATTGTGAAATGGGACGAGATTGGACAGTTTCATATTGGACAGTACATATTGATGCATTCGGTAATTTATCGTACAGATATGTTGAAACTTTGTCAGTTGACCTTACCGAAACATACATTTTATGTAGATAATATTTATGTATATTATCCGCTTCCACATGTACGCACGTTGTATTATATGGATGTGGATTTCTATCGTTACTTTATCGGAAGAGAGGATCAGTCGGTCAATGAAAAGGTCATGATCAGCAGAATCGACCAGCAGATTTTTGTGACAAAGACGATGATTGATATGTATGAGCTTCGCAGAATTCAGAGTAAAAAGTTGCGTAAATATATGCTCAATTATCTGGCAATCATGATGACAGTTTCTTCGATTTTGTGCATTCGCTCGAAGAAACAGGAAAATCTGGAGAAGAAAAAAGAACTCTGGCAGTATTTAAAACAAAAAGATTATCGAACCTATATGAAGATTCGACATGGTATTCTGGGACAGACAATGAATCTGCCGGGACGTTCGGGAAGAAAAGTATCTTCGATGGCATATGTTGTGGCAAGAAGACTGATTGGATTTAACTAAGGAAGCGATGACAGTTGTTAGAAAAATTAAGTGAACTTGGAATTAGAAAAGAACTGATAGACGAGATAGCAGAATTTCGAAAGAATTATCCGGTGGAGGAGACGTATACTTCCAGAATTCCGATACCGGAGCAGTTCTATTATGGGAAAGATGTATGGGAGCAGGCAATTACCGCACTCTTATGCGGAGAAAATATTTTGCTTGTGGGACATAAAGCAACCGGGAAGAATATTTTTGCAGAAAATCTGGCAGGTGTATTCGGAAGACCGCGTTGGGATGTATCGTTTCATGTGAATATGGATGCGGCATCCTTAATCGGGATGGATACATTTCGTAACGGTGAGGTGATATTCCGTCCGGGGCCGGTGTACACAGCAGCCAGGGCGGGCGGCTTTACAGTGCTTGATGAGATTAACATGGCGAAAAGCGAAGCGATGGCGGTACTACATGCAACATTGGATTTTCGTAAAACAATTGATGTTCCGGGATATGAGAGGATTGAACTTCATCCTGCGACACGATTTATCGCAACGATGAATTACGGATATTCGGGAACAAAAGAATTGAACGAGGCATTGGTATCTCGTTTTGCAGTAATTCAAATGCCGATGATATCATTGGAAAGTTTGATGAAACTGATTCGCAATCAATATCCACATATCAGGCAGGAGGCTTCCGAGGAGTTGGCAGCAGTATTCCTCGATTTGCAGAAGAAATGCGAAAATGCAGAGATATCTTCGAAAGCACTGGACTTGAGAGGATTATTAGGTGCGATTGGTTTGATGGAAAAAGGATTGGACATTCATACGGCACTGGACATGGGGATTACAAACAAATCGTTTGATTCTTATGAACAGACATTGATACGGGATACGATTCGAGCAAGGATTTCACGAAAAACAGAGACAAAAGATATATTTACAGATTAATAGGAAAGCCTTGTGACTTTGGTTGCAGGGCTTTTGTGATGAACTGACATAGATGTGACAAAAAGTTTGATGCAGCATTTATCCAGTGAGTAAGAGGACAAAATGGAAGAACAGGATATCAGAGAGGCAAAACGTGCACGAAATTTCATATGGGCGGCAGCGGAAAATTATGAGTTGGAGCCACTTTTTCTGGCATTTTCACCAGATGGAAGTGCAGATATGTATCTGAATATGATAATCGGTTTGACTTATAAGTGGTACAATCAGGAAAAAATCGATGCATTTTTTAATATGCTTGGCGGAAAAGAACGGGAATTATATGAGGGATTGCTGTGGATCGGACTTGAAAATGCATTGTATCAAAAGGAGAAAAAGACACGTTCGGCTTTGACGGAGCTTCGAAAAGAGTATGCACAGGAAAATTTGAATCGACATCGAAATTATAAAGAATATTCCAGAATCGAACAGATACGAAACGGACATTGCAGAGAAATATTGGGGATAGATGCTGGCTTAAATGAAGAGGATGCCGCTATTTTACATGCATTTTCTTTTACAGAGGAGATGACGACGGAACAGATATTGAGTCGAACGGAAGAAAACTTTTGGAAATATTTTACTTATAAACCGGCATTGGTTTCGAAAAAAGAAGGTACATATTTTCTGCAAAAAGTAGTGGGTGCGTTTCATTCGGTCGGAAAGGTGAGTGCTACTTATGTGAGAGCCAAAAACTATGAGGACACAAATGCGCTTGCAGAAGGAAAGGCCGGCACGATTGAGAAGGCAAAGCATTACCTGATCCAGTTTGCACTTCAGGGTGATGAGGAGGAAGCAGGGCGATATGTAGAAAGCTGTTTTGGAAAAAGTATATATACAGAGCGGCAGCAGGAACAGGTGGAGAAGATGTTGTGTGTAGGAAATCATAAAAACAGTCATTTACTTTTTACACAGGGAAATATAGCTGCAATTCCGCCTATGGAAGATTCGTGGAAAAATAGAAAAGAAAAACGAGAAATCATGGAATTTCAGGCAGATTCTGCGAAGCAATATGAAAAGAATAAAAAGTATTTTGAGGAAAATGGTACGGTTTACCGAAACAGTATCCGCAGATTGACAGAAAAGTTGAAGATATGCCTGGAAGCACAAGATGAGACATTTCCGACGATGGAAACCCATGGTAAAATCTGCCCATCAAAAGTATGGAAAGCAATTTATCTGGATAATCCAAGAGTGTTTGAGAAGAAAGAAGAGGTAGAGATACCGGGATTCTCCGTGGATATTATGATTGATGCTTCCTCATCGCGTAAACCAATGCAGGAAAAAATTGCGGCGCAGGCGTACATATTGGCAAGAAGTCTTACAATGTGTGAGATTCCGGCACAGATTTATTCGTATTGCAGTATTCGGGGATACACGGTGATGCGGATTTTCAAAAGTTACGAAGAAAATCAAAAAGACGACGAAATTTTTCGATATGTGGCAGCGGGAAACAACAGAGATGGACTTGCACTTCGGGCAGCAGGACATCTGATAGAAAAGAGCGAAAAATCGAAAAAAATCTTGCTTGTACTTACAGATGCAAGTCCTCAGGATGATCAGAATGCCGGGGAAGGTGCATTTTATAAAAACAATGAATACACAGATTTGGTTGCCGTTCAGGATACGACAAAAGAAGTGCAGGCATTGAAACAAAAAGGGATACAGGTGATTGGAATCTTCATGGGAAGCGAGCGTGGAGGCACAGTGGCCGGAAAAATATTCGGCCACGATTTAGTGAAGATTCAAATTATTAGCGAATTTTCAGAGACAGTTGGAAGAGTACTGCAAGAGATCATTGAGAATCGGGAGTAATTCCCGGTTCTTTTTGTATGCGAATCCGATTTGCAATTGTGGAGCATCGACAAGTGGAATCGCAACGAGGCCTTCATGTTGAAACAACTGAAAATTACTTTCTGGAAATAAACTGATCCCTTCTCTGATCTGGACTGCACTAATGATGGATTCTACACGGGCAGTGCGCAAAATATTCGGTTGAATTGCTGCTTTTACAAATAATTTCTGACAGAGCTGGTAGATGGATGTGTAAGGATGCATCAAAACAAAACCTTCCGTTTTGATCTCTTCGAGAGACAGCAAGGGATGGCTCGCAAGTGGATGATCTTCCGGCAGAATAACCGAAAGGGTATCATGTGCAATCGGTTTAAAATGATAATGTTTTGGGTCGATCATTGTCTCACGGGCGATAACAAGCTCAAAAGTGTCTTGAGAAAGTCCAGTGAGCAGTTCCTCCTCTTCTACTTCGGAAAGTGTAAGATGAATCTGCGGATGAAGCTGAATAAATCTGCGAATGGGTTCAGTAAGATGATACTGTGCGAGGAAAGGAAGCGTCCCAATATGGAGTTCATGCGGAATCGTGTGTTGATATGCACTCATTTTTTGCAGTGTCTCGCGATATTGTTTGGAGAGCTTTTGCGCCTCTTTATAAAAAGTCTGACCGGCAGGGGTGAGTTCGGCATGACGTCTGCTTCTGTCCCAGAGTGTGACTTCAAGTTCAGTCTCTAATTTTTTTATTTGTTTAGAGAGTGTGGATTGTGTAGTATGCAGCATCTCGGCGGCATCAAAAAAGGTATCAGATTCTACAGCAGCAATAAAATATTCTAATTGTTCAAATGTCATAAAATAATCTCCATTCATTCCAATTTGGAAACAATTATACCACAAATCGAATTGATTCACTATAGGTTAGAAGATACAATTTAGATAAAAGTTATTGTGATGTGTTATTGTTTACAGACAACCTGTGAACAGTAACATCGGACAGGGATATAAGATAAACAATAATGGAAAGAAGGAGAATTATGGCCAATAAAGTAAGAGATTTAAGAAGTGCTCTGGAATTGTTAAAGTCGATTCCGGGACAATACAAAGAGACGGATGTAGAAGTAGATCCGATGGCGGAACTGGCAGGAGTTTATCGGTATGTAGGTGCAGGCGGAACGGTAAAACGTCCTACGAAAGAAGGACCTGCAATGGTATTTAACAATGTGAAGGGGCACCCGGATGCGAAAGTAGCAATCGGGGTTTTGGCAAGCAGAAAGCGTGTGGCGGCACTTCTGGACTGTAAGCCGGAAGAATTGGGGAAGAGACTTTATCAGAGTGTAGATAATCCGATTTCACCGGTAGAATACAAAGGGGATGCACCTTGTCAACAGGTGGTACACAAGGCAGAAGATGCAGATTTTAATCTATATGACCTGGTACCGGCACCGACCAATACACCGGATGATGCAGGTCCGTATATTACACTTGGGATGTGTTATGCAACCCATCCGGATACCGGAGTACATGATGTGACCATTCATAGATTGTGCATTCAGGGAAAAGATGAGCTTTCTATTTTCTTTACGCCGGGTGCCAGACATATCGGAGCAATGGCAGAGAGAGCGGAAGAACTTGGACAAAAAC
>DAVZKO010000110.1:0-8794 GCA_052272205.1 Schaedlerella sp.
ATTATTAATCTCTGGTTTGTTGGCGTCCTATTTTTAATCAACTGTGAATAGTAACACTAAGTCGACTTACACGGTCCTTTCGGAAATTATGTAACGGCACAGGATGTGAAGAAAATAGAAATCTACAGCCCCCGGAAACCATACGAAGACAGAACGGGAAAAGAAGAAGAGTAGCTTTATTCAAATATGCAGACTACAAAACAGGCGAAGATTAGAATTTTACGTTGGAGCTTAGAAACTTGCTGTTTGAGGGGCGTAGCTCGAGTTACTGGTTTCTAAGCGACGTTTTTAGTAATAATTCTAATCTTCTAGTATTTCCCGCTGACGAAGTCTGAACAGAATTCTATCTATTATTTTTTCTGAAAGGGACGTTTATCCATATTTAATAAACTAAATAGCAAGCAAATTCTTAATTGCCTCCATATACACCAACACTGCTTCTTCCATCTCGGATACGAGTATAAACTCATCCGCACCATGAATCCGATAATCCATACCGAGTTTTTCCGGTCCGAATGCAATGATATTTTTCAAAGATTTCGCGTAAGTTCCACCACCGATTACCATCGGTTCGTTTTCTGTATCTCCGGTTACATCCACATACGCTTTATATAATGCTTCTACAATCGGGGATTCTCTTGGATAGAATAGTGGCTCACCAATCTCAATTATCTCAATACGACCATTTTCATCTTCCAATTTATCTTCACACATTTTGCGAACTGTTTCTGCTTTTAACGTCACCGGTACTCGAATATCAATTGTGCATGAGATTGTACCATCTTCCGTCTTAACAATTCCGTTACAGAAAGTCAAATCTCCATACTCATCTTCTGCTTTCAACCCAACACCTGCTCCGTCACATGCTGTTCCGATATGTGTATTGTAGAATTTCACAAAATCATCTTCAAATCCAGCCTTTTCAAGACATTCACAAGTTACTCCTGCCGCATTTACCCCCAATGTCGGAGTACTTGCATGTGCCGGAACTCCTTTTGCATAAATGTTAAGCTGTCCATTTTCTTCTGTAACTTTAAATTCCTGAAGCTTTGTTTCCGAAAGTGCTTTCTCAAGATTCTCCTTAAGTCCTTCCTCCGCCGGAACCACAGTTGTACATGTGTCACACACTGCATTTGACACAAATCCACCATTCATAGAAATGATTTTGGTATTCTTGGAATACGCCATCATAGCCATATGTCCTTTTTCACCATGAATACATGGAAATGTAGCGTCCGGTGTAAATCCGCAAGACAACTCTTCTTCCACTTCATTATAATGTTCCATACACTTTGAGCCGGTCTCTTCATTACATCCCATGATAAGACGAACTCGTTTGTTCAACTTTACGCCCGAATTACGAAGTAATTTCATCGCATAAAGTGCTTCCAATACAGGTCCTTTATCATCCGTAGTTCCACGTCCATATACATAATCTCCATCTCGTGTGAGCTTAAACGGATCATATGTCCAGTCTCCACCTACCGGTACAATATCGAGATGCCCTGCAATGCCGACGATTTCCTCGCCTTCTCCCATCTCAGCGTATCCACAATAATTATCCAGATTCACAGTCTTGAATCCAAGTTCTTCTGCTATTTTAAGTCCCTCTTCCAAAGCTTTTGCCGGACCTTCTCCAAAAGGTTTCCCTTCTTGAGGTGTTCCAAGTTGCGAATCAATCGCTACAAGTCTCCCCAAATTTGTTATCATCTCTTCTGATAATGCGTGAATTTTCTCTTTCATCTCTCTATGACCTCCAACTTATATTTTACTTTCTTTATTCGACTGACCTTTCAAAAATCATAATACGTTCCCTTGTATTATTCCCATAAATCCCTGCAGTCAATCTCATCAACAAACGCCAACTCCTCCACCGTCATCAAATATGCAATATACTCATCTGATGGATAGTAAAAAAAGAGTAACATCTCTCTTGGATTTGCATAATAGGACTCTACGATTCTGGCTATTACTTTTCGTAATATCTCGATTGAAAATGGATTAAAGAAAAAGGGTCTGTCTTCCTGCCTTTCTAACACACTATAGGGTGTAGGTTCATATGGATATCGATATTGGTCAGCTTTCGAATCATCCCTGCCAGTTGTTTTTATTTTTAAAAGTTTGTCCCAATTATATTCGTTACTCATTTTCTACCACCTTCTTTCGTTAGTGGTATTATATCATAGTGTAAAGCCTCTATTCAATTTAACTTACTATTTAGTTCATTAAATATGGATAAACGTCCCTTTCAGAAAAAAATAATAGATAGATTTCTATTCCGACTTCACTCAGTCTCCAGCATCCTTTGATTTCTGTTTCCTTCACTTCCTGCGCCGTTACACGACTTGCAAAAAAATTGATATAAGAAATTCGTGCGAATATGGAGTGAGGTTAGAAGCAGTTAGAGGATTTATATTTACGTTAAAGGAATTCAGCGAACGTGTTTGAACCGCGAAGCGGTGAGTTTGGAGCTGAATTCTTTTGTTTTTAGTAAATATAAATCCTCTTATCTGCTTCTTACCTCATGGAATCTGAGCAAGAATTCTTATATCAATTTTTCGCAAGGACCGTGTAAGTCAACCAAGTGAATCAAATAGAACTTACGCACAAGCCCTCTGATACTCTTTCAATTTCTCCTTCGCCTCCGGCTTCAGATACTTCGGCACTTGAATTTCGACTGTTACATATTGATCACCATGCACAGAGGCATCTCTCATTGATACAATTCCCTTTCCTTTCAAACGTATCTTACTTCCTGACTGTGTGCCTTCTTTGATTTTACACATAACATCACCATACAGTGTGTGGACTCTTGCTTCTCCACCAAACACTGCTGTTGTGTACGGAATCTGCACTGTCGTATAGACATCTACACCTTTTCGTTCATAGCCCGGTTTTCCGGCAACGGTTACTTTCAAGAACAAATCTCCTGATTCTCCGCCCTGAAATCCCGGATGACCTTTTCCACGAAGCCGGACACTTTTCCCTGTATCAATACCTGCCGGGATATGCACTTTCAGAGACTGGCTGCTGCCATCGGTTGGATTCTGTAATGTAATGACCTTATCGCATCCAAATGCGGCCTCGTCAAAACCAACTGTTACATCGGCATGGATATCCGAACCTTTCTGTGGTGTATTCTGGTAGTACTGACCTCCGAAGCCATTGCTCCTACCGCCGCCAAATCCACCGAATCCACCGGAATGACTGCCGCTGAAATTTCCAAAACCGCCGCTACTTCCAAAGCCTTTGCTCTTTCCACCGCCATGGAACATATCTCCAAACATATCTCCGAAAATATCATCCATATTGCTTCCATTAAAATGATACTCATGATAACCACCATTTGCATCGCGATAGGAGCCGCTATAAGAACCGCCAAAGCCTGCTCCCGCATTTCCGCCATAGCCTTGATAAGCACCGCCATTTGGCGCACTTCCGTCAAAAGCGGCATGACCAAACTGATCGTATAATTTCTTCTTTTCTTCGTCACTCAATACATCATACGCTTCTGTGACTTCTTTAAACTTCTGCTCTGCTTCTTTATTTCCCTCATTCGTATCAGGATGATATTTTTTTGCAAGCTTCCTGTAAGCCTTCTTTATTTCTGACGCACTTGCACTTCTACTAACCCCTAATACATCATAATAATCCCTCTTTGCCATTGATATCACCTCCTGATATTTCTAAGAAAAATTGATATATAGTAGAAAAGCTCCCCAGGACTTCCCAGGGAGCTCTTTTTGTATTATCCCTCAATGGTTACAAAGTGGTTTGTCTCCACTTCTTTTTTCTCCTCTTTCTTCGGGATATCAAGTGTCAGGATACCATTTTCAAATTTTCCATGGATATCTTTCTCAGTAACATCTTCACCTACATAGAATGTACGGCTGGTGCTTCCTGAATAACGTTCCTGTCTGATGTATTTACCTTCTTTCTCTTTCTCGTCTTTCTCAAGTCCCTTCTCTGCACTGATGGTCAAGTAACCATCTTTCACCTCTACCTGAACCTGATCTTTCTTGAATCCCGGTAAATCAACTACCAGTTCATATCCGTTGTCATGTTCTTTGATATCGGTTTTCATTACATGTGCTGCATGTTTGCCATACAACTTTTTATCTACGTCAGGGAAGGAAAAATTCATCCAGTTATCCCAATTGTTCCAATCATTTAAAAAGCTTTCTCCAAAAATACTAGGTCTTAACATAAGTCATCTCTCCTTTATTGAATCCATCTATATTGGCACTTTTGACTATTCAAAAGTGTTGAGTGCTTGAACTTTCGGATTCGGATGATTCTCATCTTTTCCTCTTCCTTTGTTCTAGTTGTACTATAGCACTTATTATTAGCACTGTAAAGAGGTGAGTGCTAATTTTTTGTGAATTTTTTGTGAACACATTTTAATTCTTTATAAAGAAAAAGAGAGGTGAAAAATCAATAGCATGAGTTTCCACTTCTCTATCTTATTCGTTATTTTTCAATATCTGACTGAAAATCCTTCTACTTCTTCGGATTCACATGCACCATAATATGTTTCACCTTTGAAAAATTCTTTTCTATACTATCATGCACAGATTCTGCAATACCATGTGCTTCCTGCAATGACAATGCTCCATCCACGGCAATCTCAATATCCACATAGATCTTATTTCCAAAAATCCTTGTCTGCAGTAAATCGATTCCCAATACGTTCTCATTCTTTCCGACACAATCTCGAATCTGTGTTTCTGTGTCCTCATCGCAAGAATGGTCTACCATCTTATCCATAGCATCCTTAAAAATACTATAAGCAGCTTTTACGATGAACACAAAAATCACCAAACTTGCAACCGAATCCATGATTGGAAAACCCAATCTTGCTCCGGCGATTCCGATAAGCGCTCCTATTGAGGAAATCGCATCGGAACGATGATGCCATGCATCTGCTAAAAGTGCACTGGAATCAATTTTTTTTGCATAATATCTTGTATACCAATACATCCCTTCCTTTGCGACAATAGATACAATTGCGGCAACCAATGCCAGAACACCCGGAACCTGTAAGTGACTGTATTCCCCCTGCATGATATTTTTCAATGCATCCATACCAATCCCAAGTCCTGTGATAAGCAGAACAATCGACAGCACAATCGACGCCACACATTCTAGACGTTCATGTCCGTAAGGATGTTCCTTATCCGCACTCTTCGATGACACTTTAATCCCAATGAGTACGATTACCGTGCTAAATACATCAGATGCCGAATGAATTGCATCACTGATCATTGCATTGGAATGTGCGATGATTCCTGCCAAAAGTTTGATTACCGATAGCACGATATTTCCCATAATCGTAGTGAAAGACACTTTGTTTGCTACCTTTTGAAAATTGTTTTTTTCCATATTCGTTACCTCCAAATAAATAAGATAGCTCTATGGCACTAACTATGTGTGGGAGTTCTATATGATAAGTTTTCAAGATAAAAAGAAAACACCCACGAACCAGTATTAGCAACTACTGTCCCGCGGATGTTAAGATTCATTCCACTGTCACCTCTGTGACCCGACTCCATGATAATCTATCACGGTCTGCTCAGTTTGTACTGTAGTTTTGTATGCAGTGCAAAGAGTTATGATAGATATAACATATGTTATTCAATTTGTCAATATGCTTAACAACAATATTTTTCCAAAGATTTTCAAGAAAACTTTTAATAACATTGCTATAAGCATGTTCGGGTAACCACTCTATTTTTCTTTTAATGTCATGATCACAGTTTCTCCGGCCTGTACTTCACCTTTTGTACATACCAGTTCTTTTCCTTTCAGTCCTAAACCGATGATAACCGGTGTGATAGAATTGCGTCCGGTCTCCTTTATAAACTCTAAATCCGCTTCTGCCAGCAAATCACCGACTTTTACTTTGTCTCCTTCTTTCACATAAACCTGAAAGCATTTTCCGTTCAAGGCTACTGTCTCAAGTCCTACATGTACCAGAACTTCCACTCCGTCTTCTGTAGTAACTCCGTAAAAATGACCGGTCTCAAGTATTTTTGATCATTGTTTGTTATATTATTTCATGCAACCAATTTTAATTATATGTATCATACGCTTTTTCCTTCTTAATCACAATTACATTTTTAAGGATTTGTCAAATACTTCTAAAATATTGTCACACCATCTGCACCAGCCATACATTGCTTCTTACCATGAGGTATCCAATGATCACTTTAATCAACTCAGTCGCCTGCACCAAGAAGTATACACTCACAATTCCAAGTCCTGTATAATGTGCCAGCAGAAATGCTGTCGGTACTACAACCACCCAGGTAAAGACTGAATCAAATAAGAATGTAACCATCGTTTTCCCACCGGAGCGCAATGTAAAATAAGATGCATGACTGAATGAACAAAACGGCATGATAATTGCCGATACAGCTATAAAGCTTGTTGATAAAGATTTAATCATCTCGGAAGTATTATATATACGAGGGAAAAATCTTCCGACTATGAGCATCACAATTGCTGCCAGAATACAACCAAACACGCTAAATACGATCATCTTATTGTCAGCATCCTTTGCTTCTTTCAATTTACCGGCTCCAAGATATTGTCCAACCACAATACTGATGCAAGCACCCAGTTGAATATAAATGATGTTGAAAAGATTCGTGATCGTCGTCGCAATATTCAATCCTGCTACAACCTCAAGACCACGAATCGAATAGCACTGTGTCACGGTTGTCATCCCTGCTGCCCACAAGACCTCATTGATCATCAACGGAAATCCCTTAATAATGATTGCTTTGAACTCTGCCTTCGGTATTCCCACTCCCCGGTAAGCCCCCGCAAGATATCGATTCTTCTCTCTATGCGTATGTGCCCATACAATCACAATCGTCGCTTCTATATAACGTGCAAGTACGGTTGCAAGTGCGGCACCTTCCACTCCTAATTTCGGCAATGGACCGATTCCGAATATCAGCAGATAATCCAGTACCGCGTTACTTCCAACTGCCACAAAACTTGCGATCATCGGTATCAGTGTCTGTCCTGTTTCTTTGATATTCGTAGCATAAGACTGATTCACTGCAAACGGAATCAGTCCTACCATCATAATACCTAAATACTTCAAACCATATTGTAGTGCCACATCGGTTGCGCCGGTTCCTGTTGTATCCGTCAGATACAACGATATCAATGACGAACCCTTTGTAATAAACAAAAGAATCGCAATTGCCGTCACCGCCAAGGTTGCATAAAGCTTAAACCGCAAGGAATACATATGCCCTTTATGATTTCCTTTTCCGAAATATTGTGCACCGAAAATACTCGCTGCCGATACCGCCCCAAAAATCGCCAGATTGTACACAAAAATCAACTGATTGACAATAGCAACACCGGACATCGGTTCTGTACCCAACTGCCCTACCATGATGTTGTCCAGAAAACTCACCAGATTCGTGATGGCATTCTGCAAGATCATAGGCAATGCAAGATACAGATATCTCTTGTAAAATGCCGCATCGCCGATATATTTTTCCTTTAAATGCGCTAACATGTATTGTTTCCCCTCTCTTTTTCATTCCAAAACGATGTCTAAAAATAACTATTCATAACTATTTTAAGGTAAAATATTCTTTTCTTCAAGTTTTGTATTTATATACTTGTCTTCCATTCACTTACTTTCTTCACTATGTAATATCCAATAATGCCTGACAGGATTCCAACCACGATTCCTCCCAGCACATCTGTCGGATAGTGTACATAAAGATACAATCTTGAAAATGCAATCAGCACTGCTAGAACTCCAGCGATCTTCCATCCGCACTTTTCACCTGCCAGATAAAGACCTGTGACAGCCGCAAACGATGCGGCTGTATGTCCGGATGGAAACGAATAATCATGTGGTTTCGGCACAATCACATTTGCCAGCGTATTCACATCAAACGGTCTCGTTCTCGCCACCAGATTTTTCAAAATTCCATTACATAAAATCACATCTATAATCAACGCTGCTGCCACAATGATACCGGTCTTACGTGTCTTTGGGTAGATTAATAATCCCAGTGCCAATATAATCCAGATGATGCCTGCATTTCCCAAACTTGTAATCGCTATCATGCACTTATCAAGTAGTGGTGTATGAATTTTCTGCAGTGCATCTAATATTTGAAATTCAATCCCCATATTTTCTCCTCTCCGCAATGAACGCTTTGTGAGATTTTTTAAACTTAGCGTTCTTGTACACCTCGATATTCAGCGAGGTTCTTTCGAGCTTAGCGTTCTTGCATTTTCATTTTCATCACCTGCATCCCAATAACCAACGCACACCCAACAATGCAGGCTATAATGTGAAATGTCCCAAAGCTCAATGGATTTTTCGGTACAGACAAGGTCGTCGTTCCATTTATAATCGCATAGAACGACCCAGTCATCATTCCCAGAATCATGTATACTACCTGTGGTCTGTAATTCTCCAATGCAATTCGAATGATCCTTACAACACTTACTGCTCCTACGATTATACCACATCCAAAGAACATAAGACTTGGAATATATTTCAACTGAAATGATAACACTCCTTTTACTGCTGTAATAATCGGAATATACGCCCCAAAAATCAGTAACAATGTAGAGCCTGAAATTCCCGGAAGGAACATTGCTGATATTGCAATCATTCCGATTAGAAACAATTTAATTCCTAGGAAAATGGAAAATCGTCCCAAATCCATACTTGCTGTTCCGGTGCTTCCATTTATTGACACTCCCCACAGCTAAAGCAGGGGGATTCTTGCTTCAACCACTACTGCAT
>DAVZKO010000111.1:0-8350 GCA_052272205.1 Schaedlerella sp.
TGCAGTAGTGGTTGAAGCAAGAATCCCCCTGCTTTAGCTGTGGGGAGTGTCAAGAATTAAAACAAGTTATAAAAAAAGAAAATGTATTTTTTCAGTGTAATAGTATAACAAATCCAGAGCTTGATTATGCAAGGCTTCGTTACATTTTGGAATCTGTTTTAAGAAAGTATCAGGAAGAACCAGATGGATTTTGGGTGAAGAGTTTATATTATTCTCTTTTAGAAGCATTGAAAGCGCAGTATCTGGATAAAGAGAGAAGTTTGGATGATTATGAGAAGATAAATGGTAAAGTAAAAGAAGTTTTAGATTATATACAGAACAACTATCAACGTGCATTAAATCTGAGTGAAGTTGCGGAACAATATTATATGTCAGAATCGTCATTTTCCCGGTTCTTTAAAAGAGAAACAGGAGTTGGATTTACGGAGTATGTGAGAAATGTACGGCTTGAACATGCAAAAGAAGAATTGCAGTTTTCGAATCAATCGATTACGGAGATTTCTTATGACTGTGGTTTCTCTAATATTTCTATATTTAATAAAAATTTCAAACTATAAGAGAGGTCAAAAGTAAGATTTTTATAAGTTTGTCCTCTCTTTTTTCGTTTACTTTCTATTTTGAAAATGCTAAAATACAAACATAAGTTTTGATTAGGGGGAAAGGATATGAACGTACTTCAGAATTTGACAGAATTATATAATCATTTATCTTTTGACAGTACATATCGTAATGTATGTAAGGGAATTCTGGAGAACATGGAAGAAGCTGCGGAAGGGACGATATATGAGATTGCAGAATTGACAAATTCATCGAGAACTACGATTTGGAGAATGGTTCAGAAGATGGGGTACAGCAATTTCTCGGAATTCCATCATGAGTTAAAGAGAGCGGTAAAACAATATACATATTACAATCGTATTTTACCGGAAAATCCAGAAGAAACACCGCAGGGAATGAAAGAAAAATTTATGGGTCAGGTTATGCAGACGTATCAACTAATGGATACCCAGATGAACACGGATGAAATGGAATCCATTGTGGATGAGATGGCACAAGTAGATAAGATTGTATTCTATACACCATATAAAGATAGTTCGATATTAGCATTACAGCAGAATTTATCCATGGATGGGAAACAAACAGGATATTATTGTTTGTTCCCGGATATGTTGGAAGACAGTCTGACGCTTGATGAACATGCTATTGTATTTACGAATATGATTGATCATTTAGAAACAATGGATATGACACAGGTATTTGAAAACATAAAAAAGCAGAAGGCAAGGGTATATGGAAGTGCGGCTGGAAAGTCAAGATATCAGATATATTTTGATAAGATATTGTTTTCGAGCAAAGAGGGAAATGTCGTAGAAGGAGTACTCGCATTTCAGATGTATTTCTTTATGTTAAATGAGCTATATAGAATGAAATATATTGATTAATAAAGGTTGGTTTCGATTCGTGAAACCAATCTTTTTTCTTGTATAAAAGGTTGGTTTCAGATTTGAAACATTATTCTTCTTCCAGAAAAAGTGTTGCTGAGGAGGAACGCTTGCGTGAAGGTGTTTCGATAAAATGAAAGTACGAAATAACAAAGAAAAAGGAAGGAGCAATAAAATGAAATACAGTTTATGTGCCGATATTATGTTTGTCGGAGTTGGTGAAAAAGGACCTGTTTGGCCGGATACGGATGGAATCATCGAAGCAATGAAACTGGCAAAGGAAAATGGTCTGACAGGAATTGAAATGTTTGGGTTGCAGGGAAGAGACCTTGAACGTATTGCAGCGGCAAGTAAAGAGCTTGGAATAGAAGTTCGGGCATGCGTATCAGCAGGAGCAACATTGTTGGGAAATCCAGAAAAAACAGAGGAACTGGTAGCGTTATTTACTGAAAGCGTAGAAAAAGCGAAACAAATTGGATGTAATCAGTTGATTTTGAATGCGGACGAATATGCAAAAGAACTTTCGGAAGAAGAAGTGATAAAAGCAATGGAGGAGGCATTAAAGAAATTGGTGCCAATTGCAGAAAAAGAGGAAGTTACTGTTCTTGTTGAACCCCTGACAGGGGGATTCTTTACAAGCTCAAAACAG
Organism: Schaedlerella sp.; assembly: GCA_052272205.1. Classification (GTDB taxonomy): domain Bacteria; phylum Bacillota; class Clostridia; order Lachnospirales; family Lachnospiraceae; genus Schaedlerella. The sequence goes on from DAVZKO010000111.1 coordinate 2,092, forward strand.
GCATTTGGGTTGATTGAAAGTGTCGGAAGTGAACATGTAAAACTTCTTTATGATATTTTCCACTTCCAGAACATTGAAGGAAAAATTACAGAGACAATTAAAAACAATCTGAAATGGATTGGAGATATTCATGGAGCTGGTGCTCCGATGAGAGCAGAACTTACAGTAGGAGAGTTGGATTATAGATTCATATTAAATACCATGAAAGAGTTGGGATATGATGGTAATTTCTGTCTGGAGTTCTTTACATTTGAGAATCGGGAAGAAAAGGTGAAATCTTCTTGTGTGATATTGCCGGAATAAGTAGTTAAAAAAGAAAAGTCAAGGAGGAAAAGACAATGGCAAAAAAAAGAATTGGTATAATTGGAATTGGAGAAATCGGAACAACAAAACATTTAACACAACTTGTGAATCATCTGGATGAAGTAGAGATTGTTGCATTGTGTGATATTATCTCAGAAAGATGTGAGAAAGCAAATAAAGATTTTGGACTTTCAGCTAAAGTATACACAGATTACAAAGAAATGTGTGCAGCAGATGATATTGATGTAATACATGTATGCACGCCAAACCCACTTCATTGCGAGATGACACTGTGTGCATTTGAACATGGAAAAGATGTATACTGTGAGAAACCACTTGCTTGTACTTATGCAGATGCACAGAAGATGTTGGAAGCACAGAAAAAAGCAGGAAAGAAACTTACAAGTGGTACGCAGTGGCGCTACAATACAGCTCCAATGGAGATGAAGAGAATGTATGAAGCCGGGGAATTTGGAGATGTATATTATATTCGTTCTTCACAGCTTCGTCCATCTCGCCTTCCGGCATATGGTGTATATACAAATAAAGAATTAAATGGTGGTGGAGTCCTTATGGATGGAGGCCCTCATTCTATCGATTTTCCAATGTGGCTGACAAACAACTATGATGTTGCCAGTGTTCGTGGAGTAACATTTGACAAAATGAAAAATTTCCCGGAGGGAAATGATCTTGGACCATGGGATCCGGACAACTTTGATGTAGAAGATACAGCAATGGCTATGATTACAATGAAAAATGGAGCAATGTTCTATGTTGAAACTGCATGGCGCTCTAATATGTTGCAGGAGGCTCCTGGAATTATTTGTTCTGTAGCAGGTACATTGGCAGGTGCAGATATGGTCGGTCCTGGATTCGAAGACAGCGTACGAGTAACAAAGATGGTAGACGGCAAACTTGTAACAGAGACTACAAGTCCGGAAGCAAAATATAATATGTGGGAATATGATATGACAAAATGGGTGGACTGTATTACAAAAGGAACAGAACCAGCAGTTCTTCCAGAGCAGGCAGCAGTTGTAACACGTGTTATTGAAGCGATTTACAAATCAGCAGAAACAGGAGAGACGATAGTATTCGATTAATATTATTGTTTAAGAGAATCTATATATCTCCTACCCATAAATATATAGAATCTTTTAATATAAGAGAGGTCAAAATTATATGTATGATTTTGACCTCTCTGCTTTTCCTTAGAAGTTACAAGATGTGATTTTAAGACAATGAAATAGTCATTTACAGAGCTGTGTATATAGTAGCAAAATGGTATTCTTATATCAACGAAAAACAGTTCAGGAGGTAAAAACAAATGGCTAAATTAAAAGTAGGAATCATTGGATGCGGCGGAATCGCAAACCAGAAACATTTTCCGGCATTAAAGAATAACGCCGACTTGGCGGAGATGGTCGCGTTTTGCGATATTATTGAGGAACGCGCGGTAAAGGCAGCGGAAGAATACGGAGTAGAGGGCACGAAAGTTTATACGGATTATCGTGAGTTGCTGGCAAATCCAGAAGTAGAAGTCGTGCATATCTGTACACCGAACGTATCTCATAGCAAAATTGCAATTGATGCATTTGCAGCAAAGAAAAATGTATACTGTGAGAAACCAATGTCTCACAATCCGGAAGAAGCACAGAAGATGGTAGATGCATGGAAAGAATCCGGAATGAAGTTTACAATCGGATATCAGAATCGTTTTAGACCGGAAGTTCAGAACTTACATGCTTCTTGTGAAAAAGGTGAACTGGGCGAGATTTACTATGGTAAAGCGCATGCAGTTCGAAGAAGAGCCGTTCCGACATGGGGCGTATTTCCGAACAAAGCATTACAGGGTGGCGGCCCTTTGATTGATATTGGAACACATGCACTTGATATTACATTGTGGTGTATGAACAACTACGATGTAGACAGTGTCAATGGTTCTGTATATTACAAACTTGGACATCTTCCACAGGCAACAGAAGGTAATCTGTTCGGACCATGGGACCCGGAAACTTATGAAGTAGAAGATTCAGCAATGGGGTATATTAAGATGAAAGATGGCGCAACGATTATGCTGGAAGCAAGCTGGGCGTTGAATATTCTGGATTCGAGAGAAGCATCTACAACACTTTGCGGAACGCTCGCAGGAGCAGAAATTCATTCAGGAATGAGCTATCCGAAGAATGAATTGATTTATAACCGCGGAAGAAATGGACAGTTGATGGAAGAAACAATTTCACCGGTTGGTTCGGTTGCATATTTTGGCGGTGGAAGTGGTGAAGAAGGAACAATTGATTGCAAACAGTGGTTGGAAGCTGTGAAAAATGATACAGAGCCACTTGTAAAACCGGAAGAAGCACTAGTTGTAACGAAAGTATTGGATGCGATTTATCGCTCCGCAGAGGCAAATAAAGAAATCAGATTCTAAAGGAGTAGATGTAAGATGGGATTTGCAATGAGAATGAACTTCGTTGACGTTGTTGTTGATGATAGTTTGAAAAATATAAAAGCAAATGGAAAGAATGTTGGATATCAGTTTGATATTCGGCTGAGTTATTATCGCGGACATTTTCTTTCTGTGATTGATGAATTCGGTGTGAAAGTGGATGGACAGGAAGTACCTGCAGAAGCAATCAAATTCTGTATTAACGGAAAAGAATTTAGTCCGATTGAATTTGACAAATGCTATACCGAATTCTGGCAGGTGATTGAGCCGGCAACGATTAAAGTGTTCAGTCCGGGCGGATTAAGTGAAGGAGAACATGAGATTGATGTGACATTGTTCCTCCGTTCCCCATATATGCCGATTGGACCAAATCATCAGTATATGCCAGTGGACAGTTGTGGAAGTAAAATGTTAAAGGTTAGTGAGTAGGAGGAATCAGGCAATGGCAAATGTAAAAACAGGAATTACGTTATTTTCCTTGACAGAACCTTATGTAAAAGGAGAATTGGACTTAGAAGGAGTGATTCGTACAGCAGCAGAGTTAGGTGCAGAAGGCTATGAGATTGTAGCAGCACAGATGATTCCATCTTACCCATATGTCAGTGATGAATTCGTAGCATTTATTGAAAAGTGCAAAGAAAAATATGGAATCGGACCAATCTGCTATTCAGCCAATATGGACAGAGGGATACTGAAAGATCGTGATCTGACAGAAGATGAGATGGTGGCAAGAGCTATTACGGATATTCAGTCAGCAAATAAACTTGGTTGTACTGTTATGAGAGAGCAGTATCTGTTATCTCCATCCGGACTGGTAAGAATCGCTCCATACGCAGAGGCATATAATGTGCATGTCGGAATTGAAATCCATAATCCAGAAAGTCCAATCACACCGGCAATTTTGGATTATGTAGAAGCAATCGAAAAATCAGGAAGTAAATATATCGGATTTGTTCCAGACTTTGGATGCTTTGCAACAAAACCGAATAAACCATACTGGGATAGAGCATTGGCGGCAGGTGCAACAGTAGAGCAGTTGGAAAAGTGTGCACAACTTCGCTATGATGAGGTTCCGATGGAAGAAGCAATGAGAATTATGGCACCAGATATTGAAAAATGTCCACAGCTTGGTGGAACATTGAATAGTATGTATGGATTTGTGCAATTCAGAAAAAGCTGCACAAAAGAGCTGGAAGGTCTGAAACGAATTATGCCATATTGTTTTGAAATGCATGGAAAATGCCATTATGTAGATGAAAATCTTCACGAAGTAGCAATCCCATATGAAGAAATTATTCCTGTTATTGCGGCATCTGACTATGATGGTTATATTGTGACAGAATATGAGGCAGAAGGTGGGTATGATAGTATTGAGCAGACCACACGTCACGTTGCAATGGTGAAGAAGTTGTTGGCAGAGTGCGAATAAGCAGAATCTACATTAGGAGAAGCAAATCAATCGGGGCGGAGTTTTGTGGCGTTAAGTCGCAAATTCCGTCCCGATTGATTTGATAGGACAAAAATCTTATTCGCTTTTTTGTCCTTTCTTTTGTGGTATATCAAAACTAACGAGAGAAAAGTACAAATTTTTCATGAGAATAGAATAAAGAACAAGGGACAATCATTTTATTTTTCTTGTATCATATAATTATCATCGAAAGAAATTGCAATATAGTAGTTGTAATGAGACTTAGTTGTTAATAAAAACAAAAGAAAGGATCGAAAAGATGGAAAAGAAAAAAGTAGTTGGTTTCTCATTTGGTAGAAAAATGTCAAACACAGAGGTTATGATCAAAGAAGCATTATTGGAATGCGAACGTGCAGGAATGGAGATTCAGTTTGTACGTTGTGATGACCTCAATATTCATATCTGTACAGGATGTTGTGCATGTGTAGGTGGTCTGATGTCAGGACGCGGAAGAGGTACATGTGTACATAAAGATGATGAATTCTATATTATTGAAGAAGCTTTGATGTCAGCAGATGCTGTTATCGTTGGATCTCCAACATATGAATTCGCACCAACAGGTAATTTCAAAGTTGTCTGTGACAGAATCGGACCTTCTCATGATAAGACATTCCGCGGACCGGCAGTTGAAAAAGGAATCGAAGAAGGAAGAGATCCTCAGACATACCCGGATACAAGAAGCGTAAAACCAAGAGTTGGAGCTTTGATTACAGTTGGAGGAGCGAGAACAGAGAACTGGCTGTCGCTTTCACTTCCTAACATGTATGAGTTTACATTCCCAATGGGAATCGATGTCATCGACAAGTACAAATATTTCGGAGCAATGAACATCAGCCATGTTCTTGGAAGACCGGATGTTATGGACAGAATGACACAGCTTGGTAAGAACATCGTAGATGCATTGAATGCTGAGACAGAAGAAGAGCGTACAAAATATCGTGGAGATGATCAGGGAACATGCCCGGTATGTCACGAAGATATCCTGACAGTCAGCCACAAGGGAAATAAAGTAGAATGTCCGGTTTGTGGTATCGAAGGTGAACTTACAATCGAAGATGGAGACATCAAAGTAATCTTCTCAGAAGAAGAGCAGAATAGATCACGTCTTCACGATGCTGGTAAATGGGAGCACTCAAATGAGATTCGTGATGGTGCAATGACACAGAAGAAAGTGGAAAATCTGAACGAATTAAAACAGAAATACATTGGTGTCGGAGAAGATAAATAAGATTTCAGAATAAGGTGTTCTGTGAGAATTGCTGTGAACAGCAACTACTGAAAAGTACAAAATAAGGTTTTATTATAGTTATAAAAGATAAGAGACAAGGTGAAACTGTATGAGAAATATAGTTCATCTTGTTTTTTTCTGGGAAATGTTTAGAAAGTCTTCTATAATAATGTAAATGTTTGAATCAAACAGTTTGGAAGGAGGGGATACGAATGAATATACAAAAAAAGAAACTTCCTTTTGGAATTGAAGATTTTGAAAAAATGATACAAGATAATGGGTTAAAAATTTCGAAAGAAACAGAGTTGTGTGAAAAATATATGGGAAAATTTCCAGTGATTTCTGTTTCACTAAAAAGTATTGATGCCTTATCCTATGGAGATGCGTTTAAAATGGCAGTGCAGGTTGTAAATCAGGCTGCATTTGAAGCGGATTACCTTATGGAAAGCAAAACTCTTACGAAAGAAGATAAAGTTGCATTCCGTAAATTGCTTGACAGCGAAATGGACATAGGTACGTTTACAGGCAGTCTTTTAAAACTTTCACGATTATTAACAAAACATCATGGAGTAAAAACTGTAATTTTAATTGATGAATATGATGTTCCATTGGCGAAAGCATTTGATAAAGGGTACTATGATCAAATGGTAAACTTGATTCGTGGATTCTTGGGAAATGCATTAAAGACAAATATATCTTCTTCGCTGTCCGAGAAAATATCTGTTTCCTCTTTTCTGCCACGCAGTTTCACATACTGCATCGGGTTAAAGGTTATCTCCAAGCCCTCGGCGTTTGAGAGCGAAATACACCC
>DAVZKO010000112.1:0-8327 GCA_052272205.1 Schaedlerella sp.
ATCGCTATTTTCTTTTATTTTTATATATTTTTCAAACTGCATTGAATTTATATAGTCTCTTCTCCATCAGCCGGACGACGTTTCTTAGGGGCGGCTTCTCCATCAACCGGACGACGCTTTTTCGGAGCCTCTCCGTTCTCCGGGCGACGTTTCTTAATAGGCTTTTCCTCTTTTACAGCTTTATCTGAGACAGCTTGTTCTACCGGTTTTTTTACAGCATTCGAATCGGTTGTCTCGGTGGCAGTTGAAGGAGCCTCTGCTTTTACAGCTTCAGCAGCCTTTTTTGCAGCCATTTTTTTGGCACGCTGTTTATCTAAATTCCATTGCTTTTTACAATCTTTACAAATTGCATACTGATTCAGGATTGGTTCACCGTTCTCGTTGGTGCCAACCTGTTTCTTCTGCAATATAACATCTTTTCCACATATTGGACACTTCATATGTATACTCCTTACTTTTCTATTAATTTTCTACAACGTGAATATTATAGCATTTTATGAAAGTAAGGACAACGATAAAATAAGGTATATTGTGAAAATTTTGTAAAAAAATACAATAAATTGTCAAAATAATCTGCTCATCGAATTAATTCAATAGAAGAAAATGGATTATTTCTCTTTGGCATCCGTTGCTATAGTATCCGGGGAAAGATGTCGGCGGCAGGCTCTGCAGGTGGTCGAAGGCTTAGAACCAGAGATGAATTGGGTTGGCGGATCAGGTGGAAGATATTCGTACACATCCAGATAAGATTCAAGCTCTTCTTCGGAAGTGGGAAGTGAAGGAATCAGTCCGGTACAATCATTTACAGAGGCAGCATTTTGCAGATAATCAAAAGCATCGATAGTCTGTTGATTTTCGATAGGTGTTTTGTGTGGTTTCATTTTAAAAATTCCTTTCCGATTCTTAATATCTTTGCGTTTTTCTATAGTATTTTCAGAATGGAGAATTGTATTCTGGAGAAAATATGGTAAAATGTGAATTGCAAAAAATAAAATAATAAATATGAGGTAGATAGAGATGAAATTTATTGCAGATACACATGCGCATACATTGGTAAGTGGACACGCATACAGTACAATTCGTGAGATGGCAGCCGCAGCAGCAGCGAAAGGGATAAAGATGCAGGCGTTGACGGAACATGCACCGGAGATGCCGGGAACATGTGGATTATACTATTTTCAGAACCTGGATGTGATCCCAAGAGAGATGAATGGGGTGCAGATGTTGTTCGGAGCGGAATTAAACATTATGGACGCAACCGGACGGGTGGATCTGCCGAAACATGTATATAAGGATTTGGATATTGTTATTGCAAGTATGCATGTTCCTTGCTTTGGTGAAGGACATACTGTGGATGAAGTAATGCAGGCTTACATTGAAGTGATGAAGAATCCATACATCAATATTGTAGGACATCCGGATGACGGAAGATTTCCGATTGATTATGAAGTATTGGTTAAAACTGCAAAAGAAACAGGTACATTATTAGAATTAAACAACTCTTCACTGAGAGAAAATAGTTTTCGAGAAGGGGCAAGAGAGAATGCGTTAAAGATGCTGGAACTCTGTAAACGTTATGAAGTTCCTGTTACAACCGGAAGCGATGCCCATGTTGATGTAGACGCAGGGAATTTCTGTAATGTAGAAACGTTGTTGGAAATCAGTGAATTTCCGGAAGAACTGGTTGTTACGACAGATTTGGAAAAATTAAAGCCGTTTCTGAACTGTTATAAAAATAAATAATCAAAATAGATAAAGAAGATGGTCTTGTTTGTGCTCATGTGGGAAAGGTTGCGTATTGAAAAGTTGATAGAGAAGACGATGATTTTACGACTTTATAACTTTATTCTGAACTTTATTCGGATAAAATGGTGGACTTTATAAATTTAATGTGTTAAAATCTAAGATAGTCTTTGAGTAACAAAGGAGTACGGGCATATGAGCAAAAAAATTAGAACCGAGGCAGTAGACTATTTGTTTGATGCAATTTTAAGTCTGCAGGATAAAGAGGAGTGCTATACATTTTTTGAAGATATTTGCACCATTAACGAATTATTATCGCTCTCACAGAGATTCGAAGTAGCGAAGATGCTGAGAGAGAAGAAAACTTATCTTGAGATTGCGGAAAAGACAGGTGCTTCTACAGCTACAATCAGTCGAGTGAACCGCTCCCTGAATTATGGGAATGATGGATATGATATGGTGTTCGAACGACTTGAGAGTAAAAAGGAAAACTAAAGACACAAAAAGAAAGAGAACTGTTCTGGTATGTGACAGTTCTCTTTCTTTTTGTGAGCACTTGTCGAGACGTTACTCTTCTGGGTGTGTCTCATCTAACAGCTTTTCAATAATCTGTTTTTTGACATAGACATCAAAACTAAGATCACACAACAATGAAAACAACTGCAATCGCTCTTTGTCCTCTTCCGGAACATCAGAAAAAGAACTTTCAGAACGGGCAAACGTTGTTTTTAATTCTTCCTGTAAAGTTTCGATTCTTGATTTCTGAACAGAGCAAATCTCTTCATAAATATCTGTCATAGACAATTGCTCATCGGTGTGGAAATATTTCTCCGTAATAGGTTTTAATAAAGTCTCGATATCTTTAATGGAAAGAATATTTTTAAAATAATAAATGAAGATCAACACCAGTACATGTTCTTTGGAATACTTCTTCTTATCCGGAGGAGGAAGAAGATTATTCTTCGTATAATTGTTGATCATGGTTTTGGTTAGGATCTTGTCATCTTCATATCGTTTGGTGGAAGAAAGTCCTTCTTCCATTAATGTAGTAACCTGATCCATATATAAATTCATGTTCGGAATCTCTCCGGAGTGAATATAATCAATACGAGAAATACTTTTTAAAATACTGTTTAATATATCATTAGAATCAATTGTCATTTTATCACCTCAATACATCAATATAGATATTATATAGTATTAAAAACCAGATGACAAGTGTTTTTGAAAATGAATTTTAAGAGTGAAATTGTATAGGGGATATGCTAAAATAATGTTGCTGTTCGCTGAAAATCTATAAAAAGATGAGAGAATGTGACATAAAAGGAGAGAAACATGATATATGAACCGTTGTTCAAGTTGGAACGAACAGGAGTACAGATCCATTATTATACGGATAAGGGAAGATATAACCCGGTACACTGGCATTCTGCGATAGAGCTTATTTATATATTAAATGGAAACAGCACAATTATGATAGATGGAAAAGATTATCTTGTTGTTGCAGGTGATTTTGTTGTGCTGGATTCGAATCAGATGCATGAGGTGAAGGGTGCGAATACCTCGATGATGGTGGTGATTCATTTTTCCAGAAACAGTATGAAGAATTTTGTGCGTGACATAGAAAAATATCGTTTTTTCTGTACACGTGAAGAACTGCGGAAAGAACAGTTAGAGGCATATCTGAAGATATGTGATATGTTAAAAGGACTACCGCCGATGTATGTGATGCAGCCGGTTGGTTATCGTTTGAAAAGTCAGGCGATTGCAATGGAAATCTTTTTTGAGTTGTTGAATCATTTCTCCCGGAAAGAAGAACAGATACAGACTACCGAGCGCAACAGTGTGTTGGAACGACTCGGAGAGATTACGGAATATATCGAATTACATTATAGAGAGCCAATTTCATTGGAAGAGATTGCTTCCCATTTTTATCTGAGCAGGGAGTATTTCAGCCGCTTTTTTAAACAAAACATGGGTGTGAATTTCTTGCGTTATGTGAATCAGGTGCGGCTGATGCATATTTATCAGGATATTTGTAATACACAGAAAGGAATTCTGGAGATTGCTGAGGAGAATGGATTTACAAATTATAAACTGTTCAACCGAATGTTCCATGAAATCTACGGATGTTCTCCGAGAGAAGTACGGAAGCGATAAAAATTACAGTTGACAAGAAAGAATGTATGTTCGATAATGAGAGCTATAAAAGATGAGACGGGAGAGTTTTATGAGTATATATGATACATTGAATGAGCAGCAGCGAGAGGCTGTTTATCATACAGAAGGACCGCTTTTGATTCTGGCGGGAGCCGGTTCGGGTAAGACCAGAGTATTGACTCACAGAATTGCATATTTAATAGAAGAAAAAGGTGTGAATCCGTGGAATATTCTGGCAATCACATTTACCAATAAAGCAGCAGGGGAGATGAGAGAACGAGTAGACAATCTCGTGGGATTTGGATCGGAAAGTATCTGGGTCAGTACCTTCCATTCTACCTGTGTACGCATTTTGAGAAGATATATCGATCGAATCGGTTATGATACCAATTTTACGATTTATGATGGCGATGACCAGAAAACGCTGATGCGGGATATATGTAAGCAGTTGAACATTGATACGAAGAAGTTCAAAGAGCGTACATTTCTGGGAGCAATCTCAGCAGCAAAAGACGAGATGGTGACACCGGCAGAGTATGAAGTGAATGCGGTTGGAGATTTCTCGAAGCAGATGATCGCGAAAGTATATTGGGAATATGAAAAACAATTGCAGGCGAACAATGCACTTGATTTTGATGATCTGCTGATGAAGACGGTACAGCTTTTTCAGAAAGATGCAGATGTACTGGAATATTACCAGGAACGATTCCGGTATATTATGGTGGATGAGTATCAGGACACCAATACAGTACAGTTCAAATTTGTCAGCCTGTTGGCAGCAAAATATCAGAATCTGTGTGTAGTAGGTGATGATGACCAGTCAATCTACAAATTCCGCGGGGCGAATATCCAGAATATCTTAAGCTTTGAGAAGACCTTTCAGGATGCGAGAGTAATTAAACTGGAGCAGAATTATCGTTCCACCGGCAATATTTTGAATGCAGCCAATGCAGTGATCCGTAATAACCATGGAAGAAAAGAAAAGTCACTCTGGACGGAGAATGGTGAAGGAGACAAGATAGAGCTTCGTGAGTTTGATACCGCTTACGATGAGGCTGAATTTGTTGCAGACCAGATTAAAAGCGGATGTACAAAGGGAAATCATTACAATGATTATGCAATTTTATACAGAACCAATGCACAGTCCCGTATCTTCGAGGAGAAATTTGTGGCAAGCAATATTCCTTACAAGATTATCGGCGGAGTGAATTTCTACGCAAGACGAGAGATCAAAGATTTGCTTTCTTATTTAAAAACAATAGACAATGCAAGGGATGATCTGGCAGTGCGAAGAATCATCAATGTTCCAAAAAGAGGTATTGGTCTGACAACCGTTACGCGTGTACAGGATTCGGCACAGGCTCGAGGAATTGGATTTTATGAAGCACTGCAGGGACTGGATCTGATCCCAGGCATTGGAAGAAGTGCGGCAAAGTTAGATTCCTTTGTAGCATTGATCGAATATTTTAAAGGAAGACTTGGTAAAATCAGTCTGACGGATCTGCTCAAAGAAATTATTGAGATGACAGCATATGTGGAAAGTCTTGAAGCAGAGGATAAGGAAGACGCACAGGCAAGGATTGAGAATATCGATGAGCTGCTCAGTAAGATTGCGGCTTACGAGGATTCGTGTGTGGAAGAACAGAAAGAAGCAACATTGAGTGAATTTTTAGAGGAAGTTGCGCTTGTTGCAGATATTGATAATCTCGATGAGGATCAGGATTATGTTGTACTGATGACATTACATAGTGCCAAAGGGCTGGAATTTCCACATGTATATCTGGCAGGCATGGAAGACGGATTATTCCCAAGCTATATGTGTATTGACAACCCGGAAGATCTGGAAGAGGAACGTCGATTGTGTTATGTAGGGATTACCCGTGCAGAACGTGAACTGACACTGAGTTGTGCAAGAAGGCGTATGGTACGAGGAGAGACACATTACAATCGCATGTCCAGGTTCTTAAAAGAGATTCCGGAAGATTTATTGGATCAAGAAGATAATTTGTTTACATTTAAAGAAGAAAAGGAAAAAGATTCGGCTTCTCAGACAGCATACAAACAGGCAAAACAGGCATTCACACAGAAACCATTTGCTACCTATGCATCACCGTTAATGACCGGAGCAAAGCAATTTGCGGTGACAAAGGAAAAGGGACTTGATTATACAATTGGTGATAGAGTAAAACATATTAAATTCGGTGTCGGTACTGTAAAAGATATTGTGGAGGGCGGACGTGATTATGAAGTGACCGTTGAGTTTGATACGGCCGGAGTGAAGAAGATGTTTGCGACCTTTGCAAAGCTGAAAAAAGAAGAGTAAATCGGCTGCTGGTTAAAGGGAAATGCAATGGAATAGAGAATCGAAACTTCCAATAGAAAACTTGCACTTTTTTCAAGAAATTTAGTAGTAATCTCAAAATGATAGTGTTATAATATCAGAAAAGAACTCTACCAAGAGCAAGGGAAAGGGCGTGTAAGAGATGAACAATACAATGAGCAGAGTAGAAGAGTTGATCGCAGAAACAAAATTAAAAGAACTTTTGAACAAAAAAGAGGAAGAAAAACCATGTAAAGCAATTCTCTGGACACTGGCAATTATCGGTGCAGTAGCTGCAGTGGCAGGAATTGCATATGCTGTATACAGATTCTTTACACCGGATTATCTGGAAGATTTTGATGAAGACTTCGATGATGATTTTGATGATTATTTCAGTGATGAGGATCAGATTTAATCAGTTCGAAGCATGTAAAGTTTCGAAAGTATGTATTTGGAGTAAACAATAACAGCAAAACATAAGGACAGGATGTGGTGGTAAGGTACCGCACCCTGTTTCTTTTTGCTAGAAAGAGAGTGTTATGAAAAAAGGACAGATATTTGAAGGAATTATAGAGAAAGTAGAATTTCCGAATAAGGGAAAGGTTTATGTGCCGGAAGAAGACCGCTATGTAATCGTGAAAAATGGAATTCCGGGACAGAAAGTAAAGTTTATTGTCAACAAATTCAAAAGTGGGCATGCAGAAGGTCGTCTTCTCGAGGTACTGGAGAAATCAGAGCAGGAGACAAGAGAACCAGTCTGTAGTATCTTCCCTGCCTGTGGTGGATGTATGTATCAGACGATGTCTTATGAAGATCAGATGAAGATGAAAGGGGAGCAAGTGAAAGAGATTCTCGATGCAGCAATGCTTCCGGGAAAATCATTTACATTTGAAGGAGTAAAGGCGAGTCCAAAAGAATTCGGTTATCGTAATAAGATGGAATTCTCTTTTGGTGATGAGTACAAAGACGGTCCGTTGTCATTGGGACTGCACAAAAAAGGCAGCACGTATGATGTGTTAACGGCAGCAGACTGTAAATTAGTACACCATGATATGAATCAGATTCTCATGTGCGTGCTGGAATACTTTCAGAAGCTCGGAGCAAGCTATTACAAAAAGATGCAGCATGTAGGATATTTGCGTCATTTACTGCTTCGTCGTGGTGATACAACCGGAGAGATCCTGATTAATCTTGTTACAACAACGCAGGAAGAATATGACCTGACACCATTGGTAGAGCAGTTGTTGGCACTGGATTTAGAAGGAAAAATCGTAGGAATCCTTCATATCTTAAATGATTCTCTGTCGGATGTAGTACAGAGTGATGAAACAAGAGTCCTTTATGGACAAGACTTTTTCTATGAAAAATTGCTCGGTCTGGAATTTAAGATTACACCTTTCTCATTCTTCCAGCCAAACTCTCGCGGAGCGGAAGTTTTGTACAGTATTGTAAGAGACTATATCGGTGATATCCACGATATGACGGTCTTTGATCTGTTCAGCGGAACCGGTACGATTTCGCAGGTGCTTGCACCGGTTGCCAAAGAAGTGATCGGAGTAGAGATTATCGAAGAAGCAGTAGAGGCTGCGAAAGAAAATGCAGCCCGCAATGGATTGGATAACTGCCGCTTCATCGCCGGCGATGTATTTAAGGTGTTAGATGATATCGAGGAAAAACCGGATGTTATCGTATTGGATCCACCGCGAGACGGAATTCATCCGAAGGCACTTCCAAAGATCTTGGACTATGGGGTGGATACAATTGTGTATATTTCTTGCAAGGTGACGAGTCTGGCAAGAGATCTGGCGATGTTCCAGGCGAGAGGGTATGAGGTTGTGAAGGCTGTGGCTGTAGATCAGTTTTGTGAGACGGTGCATGTGGAGACGGTTGTACTGCTTTCCCACAAAAAGCCCGACAGTCATATCAACGTAAAAGTTGAGTTTGGCGAGGGTGAGGGCAAAGTTCCTTTAAAGGCAATCTCCGAAAGGGCAGAAGCCTATAAGCCAAAAGAGCGAGTTACCTACAAAATGATAAAAGAGTACATAGAAGCAAAATACGGCTTCAAAGTACATACTGCATATATTGCAGAGGTTAAGAGAGATTT
>DAVZKO010000113.1:0-8158 GCA_052272205.1 Schaedlerella sp.
TGGAACAGGAGCAGGAAAGAGGTATCACAATTACTTCAGCCGCTACAACATGTCATTGGACATTGGAAGATCACACAAAGCCAAAGGCTGGTGCTCTGGAACACCGTATCAACATCATTGATACTCCGGGACACGTTGACTTCACTGTAGAGGTTGAGCGTTCACTTCGTGTACTTGATGGTGCCGTAGGTGTATTCTGTGCTAAGGGTGGTGTTGAGCCACAGTCAGAAAACGTATGGCGTCAGGCAGACACATACAATGTACCAAGAATGGCGTTCATCAACAAGATGGACATCCTTGGAGCTGATTTCTACAATGCAGTAGATCAGATCAAGACAAGACTTGGTAAAAATGCAATTTGTCTTCAGTTGCCAATCGGTAAAGAAGACGATTTCAAAGGAATCATTGACTTGATGGAGATGGAAGCTTACATCTACAATGATGAGAAGGGTGAAGACATTTCTATTACAGAGATTCCTGAAGAGATGAAAGATGAAGCAGAACTGTACCACACAGAGTTGGTAGAGAAAATCTGCGAGCTTGATGATGACCTTATGATGATGTATCTGGAAGGTGAAGAGCCATCCATCGATGATCTGAAAAAAGTTCTTCGTAAAGCTACATGTGAGTGTACAGCAGTTCCAGTATGCTGCGGTACAGCATATAGAAACAAAGGTGTTCAGAAACTTCTGGATGCTGTTATCGAATATATGCCAGCTCCAACAGACATTCCTCCAATCGAGGGTGTTGACGAGGATGGTAATGAAGTTGTAAGACATTCTTCAGACGAAGAGCCATTTTCAGCTTTGGCATTCAAGATCATGACAGACCCATTCGTAGGTAAGCTTGCTTACTTCCGTGTGTACTCAGGATCTATGAACTCAGGTTCATACGTATTGAATGCAACAAAGAATAAGAAGGAACGTGTTGGACGTATCCTTCAGATGCATGCGAATAAGAGACAGGAACTTGACAAAGTATATGCAGGTGATATCGCAGCCGCTATCGGATTCAAATTCACTACAACAGGTGATACAATCTGTGACGAGCAGCATCCGGTAATTCTTGAGTCTATGGAATTCCCAGAGCCTGTTATCGAGCTTGCTATCGAGCCTAAGACAAAAGCTTCCCAGGGTAAACTTGGTGAGTCTCTTGCTAAACTGGCTGAAGAAGATCCTACTTTCCGTGCTCATACAGATCAGGAAACAGGACAGACAATCATCGCTGGTATGGGTGAGCTCCACTTGGAGATCATCGTTGACCGTCTGCTTCGTGAGTTCAAGGTAGAAGCTAACGTAGGTGCACCTCAGGTTGCTTACAAAGAGTCTATCACAAAAGCGACAGACATCGACAGCAAGTATGCGAAACAGTCAGGTGGACGTGGACAGTACGGACACTGTAAAGTTAAATTCGAGCCTATGGATGTCAACGGTGAGGAGACATACAAGTTTGAGTCTACAGTAGTTGGTGGATCAATTCCTAAGGAATACATCCCAGCTGTAGGTGAAGGTATCGAAGAAGCTATGAAGTCTGGTATCTTGGGAGGATTCCCGGTAGTCGGAGTTCATGCTACAGTATATGATGGTTCATACCATGAAGTCGATTCCAGTGAAATGGCATTCCACATTGCAGGATCTCTTGCATTCAAGGATGCTATGAAACAGGGAGCACCAGTTCTTCTGGAGCCTATCATGAAGGTAGAAGTAACAATGCCAGAAGAATACATGGGAGATGTTATCGGTGATATCAACTCTCGTCGTGGACGTATCGAAGGTATGGATGATCTTGGCGGTGGTAAGATTGTTCGTGGATTCGTTCCATTGTCAGAAATGTTTGGATACTCTACAGACCTTCGTTCTAAGACACAGGGACGTGGTAACTACTCAATGTTCTTTGAGAGCTATGAGCCAGTACCGAAGTCTGTACAGGAAAAAGTATTATCAAACAAAAACGCTTAAATTGTTATAAAACGCTTGAAAAAAGGCTAACTTTGAAATATAATCAAAGTTAGCCGAGTAAAAAGCGGATATAATAAGTAAATGCCTGAATTCAGGTTATATTTTCAAGGAGGACATTCAAAATGGCTAAAGCTAAATTTGAAAGAAACAAACCACATTGTAATATTGGTACAATCGGTCACGTTGACCACGGTAAAACAACTCTGACAGCTGCTATCACAAAAGTTCTGTCTGAAAGAGTTGAAGGTAACGCAGCTGTTGATTTCGAGAACATCGATAAAGCTCCAGAAGAGAGAGAGCGTGGTATCACAATTTCTACAGCTCACGTTGAGTATGAGACAGAGAAGAGACATTACGCACACGTTGACTGTCCTGGACATGCTGACTACGTTAAGAACATGATCACTGGTGCTGCTCAGATGGATGGAGCTATCCTTGTAGTAGCTGCTACAGATGGTGTTATGGCTCAGACAAAAGAGCATATCCTTCTTTCTCGTCAGGTTAACGTACCATACATCGTTGTTTTCTTGAACAAATGTGATATGGTTGATGACGAAGAGCTTATCGAATTAGTAGAGATGGAAGTTAACGAAGTACTTGAAGAGTATGAATTCACAGATTGCCCAATCATCAAAGGTTCTGCTCTGAAAGCTCTTGAAGATCCAATGGGACCATGGGGAGACAAGATCATGGAACTTATGGATACTGTAGATGAGTACATCCCAGATCCAGAGCGTGATACAGACAAACCATTCCTTATGCCAATCGAGGACGTATTCTCTATCACAGGACGTGGTACAGTTGCTACAGGTAGAGTAGAGCGTGGTACACTTCACGTTTCTGATGAAGTTGAAATCATCGGTATCCACGAGGATGTTAAGAAAACTGTTGTAACAGGTATCGAGATGTTCCGTAAGCTTCTTGATGAGGCTCAGGCTGGAGATAACATCGGAGCTCTGCTTCGTGGTATCCAGAGAACAGAAATCGAAAGAGGACAGGTTCTTATCAAACCAGGTACAGTAACATGCCACAAGAAATTTACTTGCCAGGTTTATGTATTAACAAAAGACGAAGGTGGACGTCATACTCCATTCTTCAACAACTATCGTCCACAGTTCTACTTCAGAACAACAGACGTAACAGGTGTTTGCGACCTTCCAGAAGGTGTTGAAATGTGTATGCCTGGAGATAACGTAGAGATGACAGTTGAACTGATTCATCCAGTAGCTATGGAAGAAGGACTTCGTTTCGCTATCCGTGAGGGTGGACGTACAGTAGGTTCTGGTACAGTAGCTAAAATTATTGAGTAATCATAATCTAATATAGATTTTTGAGAACGTATAGACCCCGTAGAGCTTTGGCTCTGCGGGGTTTTTTAATAAAGGAGTATCTCTAAATGACAAGATTTATAGAAATGATCCGTGACATGTTTGAAGATACAGAACAAAAGCAATTAGCCAGCTTCGATGAATCCATAACAAATCCAGACAATATAGAAATATATGAACAGCTACAATATGGAGAGGACAAGCATTGGAATACATTGGATATATACTGTCCAAAAGACCGGGCAGGAGAGAAACTTCCGATACTTGTCAATGTTCACGGAGGAGCCTGGATTCAGAGCTCTAAGGAAGGTTACAAATACTACTGCTGGAAACTTGCTCAGAGGGGATTTGCAGTCGTTAATATCAATTATAGGCTTGTTCCACATGCGTACTTCCCGGCACCGTTAGAGGACTTAAATAGCGTGATGATTTGGATTTTGCAGCATGCAGAGGAATATAATCTGGATATGAATCACATATATGGAACAGGAGATTCAGCAGGGGCACAGATTCTTGGACAGTATGCAGCTATATGTTCCAATGAGGATTATGCAAAGCAATTCGCATTTCAGATAGCGAAGGAAAACATCTTTGAAGCAATCGTATTGAACTGTGGAGTATATCAGGTGAATTATGAATGTAGAAAAACAGATTTTGTCCGTATGATTGCATTTGAATATCTGAATTTGGAAAATAAAAATGCAGATGAAATAACGGAAGATGAATACAATGTTTTGTATAAGAAGAAAATAGATCAATTTGAATTCGGAAAGTATATTACACCACAGTTTCCGGATACATTTCTGATGACAGCAGAGACGGATTTTGTAAAGTTTCAGAGTGTCAAATTGATGCAGACACTAATGGAGAATAATGTAAATGCAAGGTTACAGATGTATGTTTCAAAAGAACATGAGCTGAATCATGTATTTAACATCAACTTGAACCTGCCAGAGGCGGAAAAGTGTAACAATGAGGAAATGAGTTTCTTGTTAAATCATAAAGCATATTAAGAAGCGTGTGAAAAATGATATGATGATACAGCATCAAGAAGCAAAAATACAAGGAAGATAGTGTTATGCAGAACAAAGCAAAAATAATTATAGCAGATACCGAAAATATACTTAAATACGAACAAAAAATTCTTTCGCAAATTGCACCTCAATACGTGAAAAAATATCATGAACATAAGATTGAGTCAGATAAAAAACAGGAATTAATGGCAGGATATCTTCTAAAAGAATATCTGAATGTAGAGAGAGAAGAACAGCTTGTGATAAATGAGAACGGAAAGCCGACACTTTCAGTTGGAAAGCCATATTTTAATTTATCTCATAGCGGAAAATATGTTGTGCTTGCGATTGCAGAGTGTGAGGTTGGAATTGATATAGAACATATTATGACGTGTCATGAAGCAACGGTTAAAAAAGTATATTCACCAAAAATGCAGGAAGAATTGTCAGGCTTATCAGGAAAAGAAAGAGATGAGAAATTCTCACAGTTATGGACAGAATTTGAAGCAAGATTAAAGTTAAAAGGAATCGGATTTGAAGAAGGATGGAAAGCACTGCGGGATATGAATTGTTATATAGAGACCAGAAGAGTAGAGGATTATTTTGTCAGTGTTGCAACGGAAGAAGAGATGAAGATAGAAATAGAAAGATTTAACATTGCTTAATTATTTAATAAAAAGACGACTAAATTGAACAATTTTTCAACTGCTGGATATAAAACAATTGCTGCCCACTCCATATTGCTCCATATCATATAAGGAACAACATAGAATGAGCAGCAATTGTTTTGGATTATTTATTCATCAAGTTCAAAGAAAAGTGTTGTATATCTTCCCATATCATAGAAAACAGGACGAACTCTCATAGGAAGTTTGTCTGTGATCTCTCTTGCCTTTTTCTTGTTGATACCAAGAATAACAGCATTGATAGAAGGACCTTCGTCCAATTTTACTTCACCGCAAACATACTTCAGTCCCATGTCTTCAAGCTCAAGTCTTGCATTCAGAGCACCTGTGAATACGAAAGTTACTAACTCACCTTTTCCGGATAACTCAGTCCATTCTGTCTCGTGATATCCACATGAATTACATGCATGATGTGGTGGGAATTCAATCGCGCCACATTCGGTACATTTTTTTGCATATATTTTTCCTTCTTTTAAGCCATTCCAGAACTTTTCTACAACGTGTTCCGGATTCCAGAATTCCTCTGTGCTGATTCTATTCAAATCCATGATAATCCTCCTTTAGAAATTTGCTCTCAAAATCGTTGCACGAACGTTCTGCGCACCGCCGAATCCTCTTAAGAAAGTATGTTTTGGCATCTTCTTAACCTGACGTTCTCCGGCTTCTCCACGCATCTGTGTAACAGCTTCAAATACATCGGCCATTCCGGAAGCTCCGAATGCGTGTCCATAAGAAGTACGTCCGCCATTTGTGTTCATTGGTTTGTCTCCGTCAAATGCAAGACGTCCGTCTAATGCATATTTCCAGCCCTCTCCCTTAGGAAGATATCCGATTTCCTCTGCTGCAAGGAATGCAGAAGATCCGATAAAGTCATTTACAAATAACAGGTCCATATCATCTGCAGTAAGTCCTGTCAGCTCGAATACCTGACGGGCAGCTTCTGCAGTTGCTTTTTTCTCAAGGTGAGGAACGATAGCATCCAGTACAGAAGCTCCTGTTCCAAGTACTTCGATTGGTTTGTCTGAGAATTTGTGAGCAATTTCTGTAGGAACAACGATACAGCATGCAGCACCATCAGCAACACAAGAGTCACTGGATGTTCTCAAATATTGTGTCATTTTCGGATTGTGTGGGGATTTCATGTATTCCCATACATCATCGTATCCTGCGTCTTTTGCAAGTTTATCATAAGGTGTTCTGCGGATTGCTCGAGGGCAAAGCTCAGCAGCACGACGGAAATGATAAGCCTGATGATTCAGAACATCATCAATCTGCTCAGCAGACAGACCATTTTCTTTTGCATAGTAGTTAATCCAGTCATCGTGATTCATACCAGGACCGCCGCCAAGATATCTTCCGTAAGCACGATCAAAAATAGAATCCAAATCCGGGAAAAGAACCTCAGTAGTAAGTGCTGTACGCATGTGGTCAGGAGTATTTCCATCCGGCATACCGGTTCCCTGATCGCAACATCCTGTAAGGACAACATCATATGCACCGCTGGCAACTGCGAATACGGCCTCTTCCAGGGCGATGTATCCAGTACAGCAACCTTCTGAATGAGAAAGAGATCCCTTTCCTCTCATACCGAACCAGTCAGCTACCTGAAGGTTTGGTGTGATACATCCATTTAAGATATGTGGATTGGCTGAACCATGGAAGAAATACTGTACATCACGTGGTTCAACGTGAGCATCTTTCATAGCATCCAGTGCGGCATATCCGAACAACTCACCATTTGTCAGTCCCTTGTACTGAGGGTTTGTAACTCCGTTGAAAAATGGTGTTGCTCCAACTCCAACGATAGAAACACTTCTCATGTTTTTTCCTAATTTTACATTGTGTACCATAATGCCACCTCTTACATTTCTTCCATAACGAAGTCTGCTAAATCACCGATTGTTTTGTATTTTCCAAATCTTGCAACTGGAATCATTACATCGAAATCATTTTCAATAGATGCGCTCATAGCTACACGCTGTGTAGATGCTACACCCAATTCCTCTGCGATATCTGTGTTTTCGTTGATTTTACTTGCATCTGCGTTAAATGCCATAGCAGCATATTCAATTAATTTTGCGATTACTTCTTCTCTAGTCATAATTCGTTCCTCCAAAGATTTAATTATTTTATGGTTTTATTTTATAATTGGAAATGAGGAGATACTAGAACACTATTTGGAAAAGTGTTTAGAAATGAAAATAAAAAATACCAATATTCTGATGAGCGTATCAAAATATTGGTATATGTAATTGCAGGAATCATTTGCTGGTTAATCATTCTCCTCCGGAATATTCATCTTAATATCAAAATCCGGGCGGGTAGATTGGAAATAATGAAGATAATTTGCACCGACTCGCATCGTGTTCAAAAGATTCAGAATGTCGGTTGTGGAAAGCAGGTTCTCTTCCTCTTCCAACCAATAACGTGCGGCCAGAAAATGCATCTCAATGAGAAGTTTCGTGAAATAACTGCGCAATGTATCATCCGGCAAACCATCGTTGTCCATCATCTGGTTGATATGCTCGGATAAAATGTTCTTTAATTTCTTCATGAAATAAACATCCGAATGCTTGGAATCAAGCATGACAGAGATTGATTTCTTATTCTTCTTACAGAATTTGAACCAGGCAGCCATGAGCTGTGGAGGAGCATAATCAAAATTATCTTCAAATTTTCCGGTGGAATAAGAAGTCGGCTGCTGTTGTGTTGCTGCACTGTAATAGCGGTTGATGTCATCTAAAAGAGCATTTTCAATCTGTTCCATCAAATCATAAATATCTGAGTAATATTGATAAAATGTACCCCGGGTAATATTTGCCTGTGCACAGAGTTCCTTTACAGAGACCTTGTCCCAGCCTTTTACCGGAATCAGCTTCAAATAAGTATCAATAATATTTTGCTTTGTCTGTTCTGATTTTGGCTTTTTGGTATTTATATCTGCCATAAGCCGCCTCCTTTGTATGTTAAATTTTATCAGAAATGAACATGAAGATATTATATAACAATTGCTGTTTTTTAGCAAGGTTGAAGGACGCGGCAAAATGGCTTAAATACGGACTTTACAAGATATAAAAGACAGTTGGAAGAATCCTCCGTGCAAGAAAAAAGTACTTTGAAAAGTACTTTGAAAAGTACATCCCCTTGTCTTGACATTTTCAAGGTAAACAGTC
>DAVZKO010000114.1:0-7965 GCA_052272205.1 Schaedlerella sp.
GTGTTTTTTATACTGCGTTTATAATAGCTATTTCGAAAGCCTACATTGGTGTCAGACACCCATTAATTCAAACAAAGAGCCAGACGCAAAGACGCAGAGCCGGTAACACATAAGGTATTTGTCCTTATGGTTATCGGCTCTTTCTTTTATGATAACTCAACAAGCTGTATGGCTACTGATACTATCGAGTAACAAAACCGTTACTTTTACGGGAACGATTAGTCAGTATTGAGCGGCGGTTTTGAAACAACAATCAAAGCCGCCGTTTTCCTTTTTCAAAACAAGAATACGGAGGGCGTATTAAAGTCGCCCATTTTTAAGGATATGGCGGTATCAAATGTTTGTAAGCGTTAGAAGGTATCGCTATGTCCTTTTTCTATATCATTGACATTCTTCAGTCATTAAAAAAAGCCTATTCCATACAACGGGAGATTCCGGCTATCAGTATGAATACACATATCATTTTATATGTCTAAATAACTCATATTCCCAAACGCCTATGTGGTTTTGCGACTGCATGGGTGTCAGGTACCCATTAATTGTATACTTGTTTTTTCATTTATATTTCCCTGGCAGCTGCGTACAGACAACGTTTTGTATAATCAACCTTCATTGTCTTCGGCCATTTACAGGTCAGCACGCATCTCTCGTCATCACTGTGTCCGCCCAGCACAAAACGGAAATCACCAGCTTCCAAAAGCCATTCTTCAGAGCGGTCCAGAAACGAGAAAAAGTCTATATGAAAGGCAAAGCAGATCTGCGTGCTTTCACCTGCCTTTAAATGCACTCTTTTAAATCCAATTAATTCATGGATCGGTCGGATCATACTTGCATACAAGTCACTTCCATAAAGCTGTACGACTTCGTCTCCGTCAAGAGTTCCTACATTTTTAATCTTTACCTTGATTTTCACATTGCCGTCAGCATCCATATCTAAGGCAGCATCGCTGTATTCAAAAGAAGTATAGCTCAAACCAAAACCAAACGGGGCCAGGGCGGAAGCTTCAGAGTCAATATATCCTGTTGGGATGACATTTCTGTTCTTGGTACTGCTGGAACCATTTGCCTGGCAATGATACATCGGAAGGTGTCCCACACCTCTTGGAACATCCACGGGTGTTCTTCCTGCGGGATTATATTTTCCAGATATTACATCGGCAATGGCGATTCCTCCAAATGCGTTTGGCAGCCATGCCTCAAGAATCGCAGGAACATTCTCATAGGCCCATTCACTGACTAAAGGAGCGGCGTCTGTATGTACGATTACCATATTTTGATTGACATCAAATACTTCCTTAAGTAGTTTTTCCTGTAATCCAGGAAGTTTTAGGGTTGCTGTATCCACGCCTTCACCGCTGGTTGAAGTCAGGCCCAGGCCATTTTTTCCACCCACGGCAGCAATGACAATATCTGCATTTTTCGCGGCTTCTACGGCTTCCTGTATATGGCTTCCATCATTTCCCTTGTAGTCGCAGCCTTCCACAAAATCAGCATTTTCATAGATTGACTGAATTGCTTCATAAGTTGTCTTACAGGTCGGATAAAAATTCTTGATCATTTCATCAACCATATGCTTATCACCAACCGTTTCGTCACATGTCACAAAGTTCGTCAGACCAGCCATGGCATCCGAATCTTCTTCCTGTTGAAGCAGTTCGCCGATATTGTATCCCTGCTGGGTATCACCCTCCTGCGAAAAACTAAGCATCATTTCCAGGCTTGAAATTGCTGTGTAATGGCTGAAAAGCATACGCATACAGTTTCCGGCAGGTCCGATCACAAGAATCTTTTTCTTTGAGTCTGTGATAGGAAGGAGCCCCTCATTTTTAACCATGGTTATGGATTTCCTGGCAGCTTCTAATGACTTTTCATTGTAATATGTATTGTCAAGCGCTTCCGGCAACATATTCTCTCTTGGAAATGGATTTTCAAAAAGTCCAAGCTCAAATTTCAGTGTAAGTACGCGAAGTACGGCCTGGTCAAGTGTGTCCATTGAGAGTCTTCCGTCTTCGAGGGCGGTAAGTATGCCGTCACCGTAACCAACACGGGAAGGACACTCTATATCAAGACCTGCCTCCATGCAGCAAATGCCGGCCTCAATGGGATCCGATGTTATTTTATATAGGTCAATAAGCTGGCCGATCGAACCATAATCACTGATAACGGGACCATCAAAACCTAAATCGTCTCGAAGTAAATCTGTTAAGATTTCTTTATTAGCGCATACTGGTTGTCCATCAATCGCAGAATAACTATTCATCACCGACTTTAGTCCGGCTTCTCGAATTGCGGCTTCAAATGGTTTTGCAAATTGTTCCCGTAGTTCGCGCCTGGATACCATCGTCTTATGACAGTTAAGTCCGCCCTCCGTCTGAGAATAACCAATAAAATGCTTGCCTGTGGCCGCAACACCATCGCACAGATTTTCGCCCTGAAGTCCTCTTACAAAGCTAACTGTCATCTGAGCTGACAGCACCGGATCCGTTCCATAAGTCTCATTCAGACGTCCCCATCTCAGATCCCGGCCCAGATCCGCGACAGGAGACAATCCATGGCGGACACCTATGGCCAGCATTTGTTTTCTGGTTCCATCCGACATTTCCTGTAAAATCTCAGGTTCAAATGTCGCGCCTAACCCAATGGAAATAGGGTAAACAATCCCTCCGAATACAGAAACCGGACCAACAAGTGCTTCACCATGAAATAAAGCAGGAATATGATGAGGAGACTGTTCCATAATATACTCTTGAGCTTTTTTGA
Organism: Schaedlerella sp.; assembly: GCA_052272205.1. GTDB lineage: Bacteria > Bacillota > Clostridia > Lachnospirales > Lachnospiraceae > Schaedlerella. The sequence goes on from DAVZKO010000114.1 coordinate 2,761, forward strand.
TGTGTTTTTCCGGTTCCTCCCCGGTCATTACGATTGAAACACCGATTCCTCTGTTTAAATCCTGGCGCTCCAAAGGAATACCAGGAATGATCATCGTGCATCCTAACTGTCTGAGTTTCTCTTCTGTATCCATTTTTGATAAAAGGTCCTTGGCCCTTTCACGGGCTGACAAATTCAAATCCATATATTTTTCCATTATTTTTCCTCCAATGAATCTTTGGCTTTTGTACGTCTCTCTTTCAGAACTTCACGAATGTCCGGAAGACGCTTCTCCAAATCGTATACAAACAGCGCAAGGATACCGATTAACATAATAGCTGCCGGTATCGTTGAATAAAGATGACGGATTCCATTGAGCGCGGTATCTGTCTGTACTGCCGCCGTGCCGACAAAACCGCAAGCTGAAAGCACCGCGCCCACTATCGCGCTGCCAAGCCCGTTACCGATCGTGGTGCCAAGGCTTGCACCGGCGAAAATAGCACCTTCCTGTCTCTTTCCGCTTCGATATTCTTCGTAATCCATACACTCAATCAACATCAAAGCTGTATAAACAGATGTCGGGTACTGGCTAATTGTTGCCATGATCGTTCCGATTATGATGACCGCCATATTTGTTCCTGCGAATAAGCGGATGAAATTACCGATCATTCCAATTGTAAAGCAGGTGATAAGAACGTTCCTCTTTCCAAATTTTTCCGCGAGCTTCGCGCAGAAAGGAATTAATATGATACCAGCCATTGAGATACCGCTGACCATGCCCATGAGTTCGATTTTTCCAACAATATATGTAAAATAATAAGTGGAAGCAGTGTTTGACATCACAGTAACAACCTGCTGTACCATTGTGAGAACCGCCATCGTGATCACATATTTGCTACGAAACAAAGCATTCATCGTATCCTTTAAAGTAATCTGGGGCTGGGTCTGCTGCACATCGGGACCGTCTACTTCTTTAATGGTGCAATATCTGACCATCCCCAGCAGCATAGCCGGTATACCGATTATTGCGGAAATAATGAGCCATTCATCGGCACGGCCGTCATATTTGCCCATCAAAACAGGAATAATAACGGCAAGTACCATATAAGCCAAAACCTGAAGGACTCCGGCGACAGATTGAACCGTGATAAGTCCTTTTTCTGTCTTAAACGCACGGTTTAAATATACTGTGTCAGTACAGTATAAGAATGTGGAAAATACGGTACTGATCAGACTGTACAGCACAAAAATAAGAGAATACTGCAGCCCTTTGGACCAGCCAAGAGGAATCCCATACATTGCAAATGTACATAACCACAATGGAATGACGCAAATCTCAAAAGCGCGCCCCTTCCCCTGCTTGAAATGATGTCTGTCTACAAAGTTTGCAATAATAAAGTTACTCATTACATCAAATACTTTTGCAAACATTAACAGATTACCTATGATTGCGGCATCAAGGCCTAAAATAGAAACTGAGAATACCAAAACATATCCAATGGTCGTACCGCTCGCTGCCATACATATGTTCCTTGACGACCATAGAAATCCCTTCCCTAGATATTTTTCCTTTTTTACTTTATTTTCGCTCATATAAAACCTCTCTTTTCTTTCATATCAGATGTCATATTTTCCCGGGCCGAAACGTTTTTCTTCCTGACCTTCTATGCAAACCAATGCATAGACATTTGATGGAATTTCAATATGATAATGACAACCGCTTTCATCGTAGTTCCAGTTCGATGTAATTGTTCCATATGGAGAATCATATGATGCCTTTAAATATCCTAATCTCGCATCTGGATTTGGACGTATCACGATTTGTCCGTCTTCAACAATTATCCCTGCGGCGCTGTCCATGAGCCATCCTGCAATTGCACCGTATGAATAGTGGTTAAAGGAATCCTTCGGCTTTCCATCTGCGTGAAAACAGTCCCAGTCTTCTGGAATAGTAGTGCATCCTTTTGTTACAGAATAGAGCCATCCAGGCATTTCACGCTGAAGCAGCAGATCATATGCCACTTCATTTTGACCGTATCTGGTAAGCGTGCGACTCAGTTCATGGGTAGTTAAGAAGCCTGTATTAAGATGATCATTATTTTTTTTGATCAGTTCTGCCAGATCTTTTGCCGCGGTATATTTTTCTTCTTCAGTCAATAGATCATGGACAATTGGTCTGACATATCTGCACTGACGTTTTTTCTCTTTTATTTTTCCATGATCGGTGTAAACAGCCCTGTACGCCTCTTTTACTCTCGCTGCAATGGTTTCATAATGTGTTACGTCTTCGCTAATACCCAAAAGTTTCGCCATTTCTATCAAATAGCATATATTTAAATACAGAAACGCAGTGCCGACCTCCGGATCACCATGGAACAATATATTCTTTATAAAATCCATAGAATCCTGATTCGGTTCAAGCCACTCTCCCCACATCCATCCTTTGTCTATCATATATTCACGGTGTTCCCTGGGAAGAGTCCTGCGATTGAAGAGCCTCGTTTGTTTCGCGCGTTTTATTTCATATTCCGTCCATATTTTTATTGCGTCATAATACTCTTTTATCAAGGAATCATTGCCGTACCGCTTTGCCAATCTGTAAGGAACTATTTCAAATGAGTCAGCCCAGCCGATACCGCCATCCACAATCATGACACCTGCTAATTTCTCGTGCTCATTTGGCTTGGTACATTTTGGTGAAATTTGGGGTATATTTCCATCGCTATACTGGCCTGCAGCCTGTTCTCTCAGCCATTTGGCATAAACAGGATAACAATCCATAAGATACATAGCCGTATGTATAAAAGCCTGGCAGTCACCTGAAAATCCCGACTTTTCTCTGGTTGGGCAGTCCGTAGGTATATCTACGAAATTACCTTTCATAGACCAGATCGCATTCTCGAAAAGTTGATTTACCTCTTCAACTCCGCATTGGAATTGAGAAGTAACCTCCATATCTGAATATATCGCTACGGCTGTAATATCTTCAGGCTGCAGATCTACATCACCCTCAACTTTAACATATCGAAATCCCATATATGTTTTTGTGGGGTGATATATGTTTCGGCCGTTTTTACATGTATACTCAATTCTCTGCTCGGTTCTCACTCCTCTGAACTGGAAATTTTCAATAGTGAAATTACCGTCTTCGTCAAGTACTTCACCATGGGTAAGAATGAGTTTTTGACCTTGTGTCCCATTAAAATCAAGACATACATAACCTACAAGGTTTTGTCCAAAATCCAAAACCCTCTCTTTATCTGGCGTATCAATCCATTTAGACTTAAATGTTTCCTTTGGCAAAACAGGTACAGTATCAACAGCAATTAAATTGTCATATCCGAAATCTTCTGTTTTTACCTCATGAAATCCAGTCAGCTCTTCTTTTGTCGCGTCATATTCTTCGCCAAACATCATATCGTTTTTTCGGATTGGGCCTTCTGAAGTGGCTTCCCATGTTTCGTCTGTTTTGCAGATAACCGTTCCGGCTATTTCAATTTGCGCAAGCAGGGCAATATCATTGCCGTATACATTTTTTTCCTGCGCGGCTCCAAGCGCCCCTCTATAGAAACCATCTCCAAGGCTTATAAGAATCTCATTTGTGCCTTCTCTTATATACTCAGAAACATCGATTGTTTCTACCATCAGACGCTTATTATATTGTTGTCTGCCTGGCATAAGCTGATGGTCGGAGATTTCTCTTCCGTTAAGATACACATTCATAAGTCCATGACATGTTCCATAGAAAAAAGCTCCGTTTTCTTGTGCCGATTTATATTTTTCTTCTGAGATTTCAAACTCTCGTTTCAGATAGCCTGCCACACGGTTTTCTGCTGTAGGAACAGCAAGTTCCGGATTGATCCATGTCGCTTTCCAGTCGTCATTCCTGATTCCGGTTACGCAATACATACTATTTACATCAGATGCAACGTTATTTTCATCCCATACGGTTAAGTAAACAGATCCGCATGTTTTAAAAGGAATAACCCAGTTACTCTCATAATACATTTTATTACTTGCGACGATTCCCGAATCAAATAATACTGTCTTATCAGCAGACTCATATGTCAGTTGAAATGCACTCTGTTCTTTACATTCTATTACATTCCATGTAAATCTCGGGCAGTTTCCATTTATACCGATTGGTTTTGTCAAATGGTTTAATTTAAAATTAATCGATTTCATAAAAACCTCCCCTGCTCTTTTGCAATAATCAGCTTTCTTGTTTTTCTCATAGTGCCTGTTCCTCCCCTCTGTGAAGATCAATTTTTGTCCTATTGAGTTTCTAAACACCTGTTGACAAATGTTCTATATGTATTTTAATATAAATATAGAGAACAATACAACCAACAGAATTTCTAAACCCAAACGTTTATAGATAGTTTTTTATTTATCGTCGATAATTTTTGGAATTTTCGACAATATGAATAATTTTTAAGGAGGATTTTTGTGCAGATAGAACAAAAGAATTGTAGAGAAAAGGTACAGAACATAGAAAAGAAACGTAAAACAGACCGGCGTACACTTTACACCCGCCAGGTTATCATGGACGCCTACATACAACTGCTTAAGGAAAAACCCACCGAAAAGATCAGGGTGGCAGGAATCTGCAAGATAGCCGAGATTAATCGTAGTACCTTTTATCTGCATTTTTCGAATATACTGGATGTGAGGCTGGCTATTGAGCAGGAAATTTGTGAAAAATTTAAAGTTTTCGTCAAGTCACAGCGAAAGAATGGGAAAAACCGCCAGGAACTCTCCGATGCCTATCTGCGGGAAATTTTCAACGATGATACTTATGTAACTATCATGTCTATATACCAGAAGAACTCGCCCCTCAATAGTCCTCTGGCTACACTCGGACATGATTTCTACATGGATGAATTAAATTCCTGCCTTGACCCGGACAACTACCTGGAAGACTGGCAGAAAGAACTTCTGTATGATTTCATTCTGGGAGGGATCGCCTCCGTGTATCTACGCTGGATAGAACATGGCATTCAGCATCTGCAGGAGGATAATCAGTTTTTGGATCAGATTGTACACTTGGTCATGCAGATAACTACAGAGGGCTGATGATGAAGTATGCAAAAAGAGTTAAGTAATATTTCACATAAACTCTTGATTTATCTGACAGTTTTACCGAATTCGGCTATATTTTTTTGTTGGGCAATGCACGAGCAATCTATTATTGACAGCATTATAAACGAACTTGATACAGAAAAT
>DAVZKO010000115.1:0-7950 GCA_052272205.1 Schaedlerella sp.
TACTTTATATTACTTCGGATTGGGATTTGGATGCCGGATTGGCTGCCCAAAACCTTGAATTGATGGCAGTATCAGAAGGATTGGGAGTTCTTTATGATGGCTATTTGCAACGTATTTCCGACAGAAATGAGAAGCTGAAAACTTGGTTAGGTATTGAAGGCGAAAAGATAAAAGCTTGTATGCTTCTTGGATATCCGAATATTACTTATGCACGTACTGCTCCGCGAAGGGAAGCTTATGTAACGATTCGATGATTAATCAAAATATTGCAGTAATAAAAGAAAAGCGTAGAATAGGGAGGAGAGACTAGAATTATGACACACGAGCAATTTGAAAAAGCATCACAGTATTGGAATAATAAAGAACAGATTGCCATGCCAAAAGAGGCGCTAAAACAAATTGTAGAGGAATACATCAATGCAAATAATACCTGTGCTCTGGCAAGCGGAACAGGGGATTATATCAGATGTACACCGATTGAATACAGCTTTCATGATGACAAGTTTTGGATGTTTTCAGAATTAAAAAAGGCTGGATACAGTAGTAGACAGACATTGGAATAAGGCAGGTAGTGATGTGATACCCATAAGAGAACTATCAATAACCGGGAAACAATTACATATCATACAAAACGGAACCGGAGGACCAGTTATTTTCTGGGGCATGTATCCACATAAAGAAAATGAAGTAGAGCATTTATGGGAGTCTTTGATGGAACTTGTGCCGGAACGAAATTTTTTACTTGTTGCATTTCAGGTGGAAGACTGGAATCGCGACTTTTCGCCGTGGGAAGCACCGGCTGTGTTTGGGACAGAAGGATTTTCCGGACAGGGCGCAGAGACATTGAGATGGCTTACGGAGGAAAGTATACCGTATATTGACCAAACGTTTGATATGAAAGAACAGGAACACTGGTTAGTGGGATATTCACTTGCGGGTTTATTTACCTTGTGGGCGGCGTATGAGAGTGATAGATTTTCTGGAATTGCGTGTTGTTCAGGATCGTTATGGTTTCCCAATTGGAATATTTATGTAGGGGAACATGTTCTCAGGAGTAAATGCAATGTTTATCTGAGTCTTGGTGGCAAAGAAGAGAAAACAAAGAATAAGGTGATGGCAACAGTAGGTGACCGAACCAGAGAGCAGGAAAGAATATTACAGGAAGATCCTTTGGCAGAACATGTAATATTGGAGTGGAATGCGGGAGGACATTTTGCGGATGAAGGGAAGAGACTGGCAAAAGGAATCCGAGGGTTGTTTGAAAGTTCATAAGTTATGGTGTAAGATAAAATGAATAAAATTTGAATTGCAATAGGAGTTGAGACGTCTGAAATTTCATGGTATCATAAGCAATATAGATGTTTGTGATGCCATGAAATTTTTTTATTTAGAAGGTGTAATATATGGGAAGATTTGTTAATCCGGACAACAGTGCGTTTCAAGTTGCATTGAATTAAAAAATATATGTAGACAAAACAGGAATGATAGCTTGTATGAATGATGTTTTGGATTCTACGGATGCATATATTTGTAACAGTCGTCCGCGACGATTTGGAAAACCATATGCGGCGAATATGCTTGCGGCATATTATAGCAAGGGAGCAGAGTCAGAGGAGATGTTTTCTGGACTCGAGATAGGAAAAACAGAAGATTAAAAAAAAACACCTTAATAAATATGATGTGATTCATATAGATGTACAGTGGTTTTTGACAAACTGTGAAGATGTAGATAATGTTGTGACATATATTACAAAAGTTGTATTAGATGAGTTGCGTGAAGTTTATCCAGAGATTTTGTCTCAAGAGGTGGTATCTTTACCGGATGGACTTTCCCAGGTGAAAAATAGAACAGGACAGAAATTTATTATTATTATCGATGAATGGGATGTGCTTATCAGAGACGAATCAGCCAATAAGAAAGTGCAGGAAGAATATATTCGTTTTCTGAGGAGCATGTTTAAGGGAACAGAACCTACAAAATATATTCAGCTTGCTTATCTTACCGGTATTTTACCGATTAAAAAAGAAAGAACACAATCTGCCCTTAATAATTTCCGTGAGTATTCGATGTTGAATGCAGGACCGCTAGCTTCCTATATTGGCTTTACAGAAGAGGAAGTAAAGGTGCTTTGTCAAATATATAAAAAAGATTTTACTGAAGTAAAACGATGGTATGATGGATATAAGTTAGGACAATACCATGTCTATAATCCTAACGCAGTCGTGAGTCTGATGGCAGATGGCGATTTCCAGAGTTATTGGTCTGGAACAGCGTCATATGATTCAATTGTTCCGTTGATTAATATGGATTTTGATGGATTAAAGACCTCAATTGTTGAAATGCTGTCAGGTGCAGCTGTCGAAGTGGATGCGGCTTCATTTCAGAATGATATTTCTAGCATTGCGAACAGAGATGATGTTCTCACATACTTGATTCATATGGGATACTTAGCATATGCAAGTGATTCAAGAATGGCGTTTGTACCGAATGAGGAGATACGGCAGGAGCTGATTCGTGCGACAAGAAGAAAAAAGTGGAATGAAATGTTGAATTGGCAGTTGATTTGAGAAAATTAACTGTCTATTTAAATTGTACAAGCAGGAGGAAACAATAGGAAATGGCATACTATGATCGAGAAGACCAATTTCTACGACAGCGTCTACAGAAAGAAATCCCGATTTTGACAGCTATGATACGAAATCTGTATCAGGAATTGGATAGGAAATTTCACTTGAACGGAGCGAGAGTACCGGTGACATTTGGGTATGACACAGATACGTTGGGTTCATATACCCGGCAAAGCACGCATGAAAAAGAGCAGTTTCATTTTTCGTTACTCTTTATTGCATATGGAGTGAAAAATCCGCTATCAAAAGAGGACCGCATCGATTTGTTTAAACATGAATATGCACATTATATGCAGTACAATATGCAGATACCAGAAAGGTATAAGTGGCAGGCGGGCACACATGGAAGTGCGTGGAAATATTGTTGCTCTCTTATTGGGGCAGTTCCGACTCCTTATTATAAGGCAGGAGAAGCGTTGATGAATCATAATTATGATAAGGTGTTAAAGAATAGAATCCATGACAAGACCGTGCCAATTCGAGATACTTATCAACGTCTACAGAAAGCAGAGAAGGAAAAGAACGAAGTTGTCCAGTATAAAATTGGAGAAGAGGTTACACATCCCAAATTTGGTAATGGAATTGTAGAAAAAATTAATCCAAGATCGGGCGGTGTACATCTTCATATTCGTTTTGATGGTGAAGTGAAATGCATTGACCAGAAATGGTTGTTGAGGAAGAAGTATATGTAGGAAAGATATAATATAAGGAATATGTGAAGTGTAAAGCATTGGAAACAAAAATTTCCGAAGAGGAGTAATCTCAAATGATAAATAAGCAAATTACAGAATTGCGAACTGGTTTTGAAACTGCCTACATCAACGGCTCGGTGGTCTCAAGTCTGGCATATAGGCCCCAGTTTGTATCTAATAATCATAAAGAAGGAAAGAAAGTACTCTCATCTGTTGAGGATGAACTTTTAGCGTGTGATCAATTTCAAATTAGTGTGGCATTTATTACAATGAGCGGAATTACGCCACTTTTGCAGACGTTGAAAGAACTGGAAAAGAAGAATATTCCGGGAGAAATTTTGACTACGAATTATCTGAACTTCAGTGAACCAAGAGCGTTAAAAAAACTGCATGAGTTAAAGAATATTACTTTGAAAATGTATGATGTGGAGGTAGCAAAAGAAGGGTTCCACACAAAAGGATATATTTTTAAGAAAGAAGAGATTTACCGAATTATTATTGGAAGTTCGAATATTACAAGTGCGGCGTTGACATACAACAGGGAATGGAATACGAAGATTGTGTCAACAAAAGATGGCGAGATGGCACAAGAAATTGTACAGGAATTTGATTCGCTGTGGAATTCAAGATACGCATTGGAATTTGAAGCGTTTTATGAATCGTATCGTGAAAAATATAAGATTATAAAACACCAGCGAGATGTTGCGAAGCTGGATGATATTACATCCATTGAAAAATACAAGCTAGAGCCAAACAGTATGCAGGTTGGTTTTATAAAGAATTTGCGGAAGATACAAGAAGCGGGCGAAAGAAGAGCACTTCTGATATCGGCAACGGGTACAGGTAAGACCTATGCATCCGCATTTGCCATGCGTGAACTGGGATTCCAGAGAGTATTATTTCTGGTACATAGAAATCAGATTGCAAAGCAAGCACTGAAATCATTTCGTAAAGTATTCAGTGGACAAGTTACGATGGGATTGGTAACAGGAAAGTATCAGGAATATGAAAAGAACTTCATATTTGCAACGATTCAGACATTGAGTAAAGAGGAGCACTTACACAGATATGAGAAGACAGAATTTGATGCAATTGTAATCGATGAGGCGCATCATAGCGCAGCAAATAGTTACAAAAAAGTGCTGGATTATTTTGAACCGAAGTTATGGCTCGGTATGACAGCAACACCAGATAAACGAGATGACAATCTGGAAGGCAGAAATATTTACGAAATCTTTAATCACCAGATTGCATACGAGATTCGTTTGCAAGATGCGATGGAAGAGGACTTACTGTGTCCATTTCATTATTTTGGAATCACGGATTTGGATATGATTGCAGACACAGGAAAATCATCTGAAGAAAAAGTAGAAAATTTCCGATATCTGACATCTGATGAACGTGTAGAAAATGTTATGAAACAAGCAGAATATTTCGGATACAGTGGAGAGCGTGTAAAGGGTTTAATCTTTTGTAGTCGAATTGATGAGGCGAAGGAATTATCAGAGAAATTCAATGATAATGGCTGGCGGACGATGGTGCTTAGTGGTAGTGATTCGGAAGAAGCAAGAGCGGCGGCGATTGAGCGGTTGGCTGGAAATGAATCTGAGGATGCACTGGACTATATTATTTCTGTCGATATATTTTCTGAAGGTGTGGATGTGCCGGAGATTAATCAGGTTATCATGCTTCGTCCAACAGAGTCTCCGATTGTATTCATTCAACAGCTAGGGCGGGGGCTTCGAAAGGCTGATAATAAAGAATATGTAGTGGTATTAGATTTTATTGGAAATTATCGAAATAACTTTATGATTCCGATTGCGTTGTCCGGAGACCGCAGCTATAACAAGGACAATATCCGCCGTTATGTTACAGAGGGTGGCAGGGTGATTCCGGGAGCCAGCACGATCCATTTTGATGAGATTTCCAGAAAGCGAATATTCCAGGCGATTGATAATGCGAATTTCAGCGATATTAAATTAATTCGAGAAAATTATACGAATCTGAAGAACAAATTAGGTCAAATTCCGGCACTGTCTGATTTTGATAATTACGGAGAAATGGATGTGTTGAGGATCTTTGATAATAACAGTTTGGGATCATATTACAAATTCCTTGTGAAATACGAAAAGGAATATACAGTTCGTCTGTCAGATGATGAAGAAAAAGTAATTGAATTCATTTCCAAAAAACTGGCGAGTGGAAAACGTATTCATGAATTGGAATTATTGAAACGTTCACTATATTATCAACATGGAATCATCGGTCATTTAAGAAAAAGTTTATCTGAAAATTATCATTGTGAAATGGATGAGAATTGTACAGAAAATGTTGTAAATATGATGACGAATGAATTCCCGACAAGTGCAGCCAAAAAGACATACGCACAGTGTGTATTTCTAAAGAAGGAAAATGATGATTATGGAATTTCTACTTCTTATGAGAAAATGTTACAGAATCCGGAATTTTATGCAATTTTAAAGGAGTTGGTGGATTTCGGAATCTCAAGATATAAAGCAAACTACAGTCATCACTATCAGAATACGAATCTGGTATTATATCAGAAATATACCTATGAGGATGCCTGTCGTTTATTGAATTGGGAAAGAAATGAAGTACCATTGAATATTGGGGGTTATAAGTATGATAAGAAGACGAAAACATTTCCAATATTTATCAACTATGATAAGCAGGAAAACATCAGTGATACTACAAAATACGAAGACCATTTTGTAGCAGAAAATCGCTTAATTGCTATTTCCAAAAGTGGAAGAAGCATGGATTCGGAAGATGTGCAGAACTTCTTAAAAGCATCAGAACGAGGTATTGATGTACAGCTTTTTGTGAGAAAGAATAAGGATGATAAGATATCCAAGGAATTCTATTATCTGGGGCGAGTGCTTGCCACAGGTAATGCGAAGCAATTTACGATGCCGAATACGGATAAGACGGCGGTGGAAATCGAATGGGATTTGGAGACACCGGTGAGGGAGGATATTTATCAATATATTGTAAATGAATAAATTGTGGAAATAAATTATGAAAACAGACTAGGAAAATGTTTGGCAGGAGATAAAATATAGATGAAGACAGTAAAAGTTGTGGCAGCAGTTATAAAAGCAGTGAATAAAGACGGGGAATCAATTATCTTTGCAACACAGCGCGGATACGGAGAGTTCAAAGATGGATGGGAATTCCCAGGAGGTAAGATTGAAGAAGGCGAGACACCGCAGGCGGCTCTGAAGCGAGAAATCATGGAAGAGTTAGATACGGAGATTTCAGTGGGTGAATTGATTGATACAATTGAGTACGATTATCCAACATTTCACTTGTCTATGGATTGCTTCTGGTGTGAGGTTGTGAGAGGTGATTTGGTATTGAAAGAGGCGGAAGATGCGAAGTGGTTGCGAAAAGAGGAGTTAGATACAGTAGAGTGGCTGCCTGCGGACATTGAATTAATTAGAAATCTTACAGAATCATAAAAAGAGGTAACAATAATGCGAAAAAAATCGGAAACACAAAAAGCAAATGAAGAATTTGTTAGGAATTATGATGACTCAAAATATCCAAAACCATCTGTTACAGCAGATATCGTCATTTTTGGAATATTTGACCAAGAGCAGGATGATGGGAAGAATGTGGACGAGAAAGCGTTAAAAGTACTGTTAATCAAAAGAGGTGCAGCACCATATAAAGGATGTTATGCATTGCCGGGAGGCTTTGTCGGTCCGGAAGAAACCATCGATCAAGCGGCAGAAAGGGAGTTAAAAGAAGAAACGAATTTGAGTTGTCATTTCTTAGAGCAGTTCGGGACTTACAGTGAACCGGGAAGAGATCCGAGGAGATGGGTGATCAGTAATGGATTTATGGCACTTGTTGATGGCGGATACGAGGTGGTTCAGGCAGGTGATGATGCGGCGGATGCGAAGTGGTTTGATGTGTCATTTAGAGAAGAAGAGGGTGAATGGATTTTATGTTTGACACATGGTGAGGAGAAAATTCATGCTAGATTAAAGGAAATCACTTCGAAATGGAATATAAAAAGAAAATTCAAAACCATAGAGAGTGATGAGATTGCGTTTGACCATGAACTTATCCTTGCGGATGCAATTGTACAGCTTCAGAAATGGGTTCCGGCGGATATACCTTTTGTTGAGAAGAATGGAGACGCACTGTGATTGCAGTGCGTTTTCGCATATGGTAAAATTGTAATATATTTAAATAGATAACAGCGGAAAAGTAACGAAAAGAATACTTGGAGGATAAAAACAAAAATGCAGCAACAGAAACTATTAAGCCTGATAAGACAGGCGATAGAAGATTATAATATGATAGAAGATGGTGATAAGATTGCTGTCGGTGTTTCAGGAGGAAAGGATTCTCTGACATTACTTTATGCAATGAAGCAGCTTCATAGATTTTATCCGAAGAAATTTGAATTATATGCGATTACATGTAATGTCGGATTTGAGGGGATGGATTTTACCGGCGTTTCTGCGTTCTGCAAGAGTCTGGCAATCCCATATGAGCAGGTCGATACGCAGATTGCAGAGATTGTATTTCAGGAAAATAAAGATGCAAGACCTTGTTCTTTGTGTGCAAAGCTTAGAAAAGGTGCGATGTATAAGCG
>DAVZKO010000116.1:0-7783 GCA_052272205.1 Schaedlerella sp.
GTGTCAATCAGATTGAAAATATATTCTTCCCCATCTTTTGCTTTGTATACGGTTCGAACTGCCTGCGCTTTGATCGTAATACCACGTTCACGCTCCAAATCCATATTATCCAGAACCTGAGCCTGCATCTCACGGTCTGTCAGAAGTCCTGTCTTTTCAATGATACGGTCTGCCAATGTAGATTTTCCATGATCAATGTGTGCAATAATGCAAAAATTTCGAATTTTACTTTGTTCTATTCCTGACACTTTTGTTCCTCCAAATAATTATACTTTTATATGTGCAGATACCTGTAATCGGTACGTTGTGCTACTTTGATGAATATTTTACAATAAACAATTCTACAGCAAGATTGTCGGTCAGAAGACCGGTTTTTACACGCTGTTCAATATCAGCACTATCTTCCATTACCGTCCGCAAATCAGCCACCTTAAAATACTTCGCCTGTTCCATATATTTACCGACGGCAAATGGGTGTAATCCTGTCTTTGATGCAATTTCTTTTTTGGCGTAGCCTTTATTCGCCAGTTGTTTTACTTGAAACAACATGCGATACTGTCTGGTCATTAAGAAAAGGATTCGCATCGGTGGCTCCTTCAATGCCAACAGCTCATAATATAAGTCCAAAGCACGCTTTTGTTGCCTTTCTGCCACTGCATTTACCATATCAAAAATATGATTTGAAATCTGAGTAACGCAGATCGCATCAACATCTTCCCTTGTGATGCTGTCACGTTCCATAGTATAACTAAACAGTTTTTCCAATTCCTTTGTAATATTTTCCATATCGGTTCCGACTTTGTTCAGAAAATATACAATGGTCTGTTCGGTGACTTGTTTGTGCTCGCTGCGGATTTTCCCGGCTACCCATCGCTTCAAGGTTCCCTCATCCTGAAACGGAAGTTCGACCGCGCGTCCTTTTGCTTTTACTGCTTTAAACAACTTGCTTCGTTTATCTACTTCCTCTTCTACAAAAATATAGCAGGTAGTATCCGGCATATCCTTCATATAATCTGCCAAATCTGCACCGGCACTTTTAAAGAAGCCACTATTATCAAATACGATGAGTCGTCTTTCTGCAAAAAAAGGCAGGGTCTCGGATAAATCGATCACGGCTTTGACATCGATTCCTTTTCCTTCAAAATGTGCATAGTTCATCGTATCACCCTCAGGAAGCAACGCTTTCGCGAGACGGTCGCGATATTGCTTCTTTAGATAGGCTTCCTCTCCGTATAAGAGGTAAACTTGTTTAAATTGTCCTGTTTTTAAATCTTCATTTAAGCTCTTCATAACTTCTATATTATATCGGATAACTTTCTATTTTGCAAAACATTTTATTTTCAACTTTTTCCCGTCTGTTTGTATATAGATTGCACCATGTATCTGTGTATTATAAATAGAAATGTCCTGCTTTTCTAAGCGCTCTATTGTCTCTTGATGGGGATGCCCATATCGATTCTGCAGCCCGGCAGAAATAAGTGCGGTAGACGGTGTTGTGAGTTGCAGCAATTGTTCTGATGTTGCATTCTTTGACCCATGATGCGCTACTTTCAGGATATCGTAAGAGGTTAGATCGGCATTTTGAATAAGCTGTGTTTCTCCATTCTTTTCCAAATCTCCGGTAAACAACATATCGAAGGTTTTGTAATGCAAATCCAATACCATAGAAGCTTCATTTCCTGTTTCACCGGTATAATTATCCGATGGAGCCTTGCAGGTTAACGTAAAAGAAGTCCCATCTCTATTTTCTTTTAATTGCTTACCTTCTGTTATGATCAGAATCTGAGTTTGGTTTTCAACGGCTATTTGAGTAAGATGCGTTAGTTTGTCATCCCATACATTTTTCGGTGGGAGTACAAGAAATTTGATTTTTACGTTCAATGCCTGATTTTGCAACATCTCTTCAATTCCGTTTATATGATCCTCGTCTCCGTGTGATATAAAAACATAATCCAGTTGACCTACCCCTTTGGATTCTAAAAAAGGAATGATTCGATATTGACCTATTTTTGAAACGTCGGTACTGCCGCCATCTACAAGGCAATGGGAACCATTTGGAGTGCGGATATAAATGCAGTCCCCCTGTCCCACATCCAGCATGGTCAGTTCCAAATTCCCTTTCTTATGTGTATTTATCCACAAAAGAATACCTATTAATGCAATCCAAAATACTGTTTGTAAAATGAATATATTGCATTTTTGCTGAAAAATTTGTTCCTGTACCTTTTCAGTTTCCTGAAGTTCTTTTTTGTTTGTACAATCTTGTATTTCTTTTTCTGCCTGTCTGCGCTGATTTATCCAGAACAGATAACTGATAAGCAATCCGCAGTAATATAGGCATAGCATCCATTTTTCTGGTTTCCCTGTCACAACTCTTCCAAAAGGGAAGTTTACCGTAAATTGGCAGAGATTTTCATAAATCCATAGAATTCCTTTGCAAATTTGCAGCACAAGCTGACCAATCGAAAGCCAGATGTATAGGAATAACAAGCCTGTAATTCCCACTGCAAGAAGTACAGACATCAGTGGAATTACAATCAGATTCGTAAAAACAGACCACAATGGGATTTCAAAATAGAAATACATAGTAAGTGGAAGCAACATTACCTGAATTGCAATTCCACCACATAGAAAACTAGGAATCCATTGGTTCTGTTCTAAAATCGGATGTATCAGAGCGATTGCCAGAATTGCACCAAACGAGAATAGAAAACCTGCATCAAACAAGTATAAGGGTTGCCATAGTACAATGATCGTAGCTGCAATGGACAGGGAAGTTAGCAAATCATAGTCTCGTCCTGTAATTTCCGCACCCATTCGTACGATATACATAATAATAGCACGAATACTTGATATTCCGGCACCGATCATCAACGTATAGAA
Organism: Schaedlerella sp.; assembly: GCA_052272205.1. GTDB lineage: Bacteria > Bacillota > Clostridia > Lachnospirales > Lachnospiraceae > Schaedlerella. The sequence goes on from DAVZKO010000116.1 coordinate 2,884, forward strand.
AGATAATAAGAAGATCCCGCTGATTCCAGCCACAGCAAAAGAGCATCCCACTTTTCTTAATGCGTGGTATAATCCGATTCCAATAAAAGACATATGCAGTCCGGAAATCGCAAGAATGTGTCCAATCCCACCTTTTTGATATAATTGTTTGATATCGGAATCTAAGTCTTTCTTGTCCCCTAAAAGGATTGCTGACATGCTGTTTCCGGCCTCTTCGCCAAGTGCTTGTATCAGCAGTGTTTTTGCATCTTCTCGGACACCGGTAAGTGTCTCGGTTAAACGATTGATATGTGAACGCTTAATTTGAAATTGACTGCAACGAACCTGTGCATGGATTTGTTGTTTTTGATAATAGAATTTTTGATTAAAATTTCCCGGATTACGATCTTCTTGAAAAAACTGAATCTTTCCGGTTATCTGAATGATACTTCCAATGGAAATGGAATTTGGTGATTCTATAAAAACAAGAATTTTTTCTCGTTTGATATCTGTTTTGATATGTGCCCGATAAACAGAGATATCTTTTAGACAATAAATGTAGTTTGAATTCTGTTTTTCTCTCCTGCAGATTTTCCCCTGAACAAGGATCGTTTCGCCTTGCTCATAATTTGTTTCCAGATAAGAGGGCTTCAAATCCCTTGATATCTGAAACCCTCCTACTAAAACAAATTGAATCAACAGGACGACAATTGCCAGAACACAGCAAGGACGTTTGCTCATATTTATTCTTCCGCATGTTCTATTAAATCCAGATTCTGTTGCAATGGCTGAGATAAATCAATTGTGTTCATATACATTACATTTTTATCCCCATTTACCATAATCTGTACTTTGTTTACCGCTGTTCCCTCAATCAGCGAGTTTACAATCGAATAAATTGTGATCTCCGGTTTGATGTCATGTGCACTTGTTAAAAATTCAGAATCGAAATTGACATAACATATACCATCTTTTACCGTTACACTCAAAAGTGTGCTTGCTGCATTGATCGTTGGATACGCCGTATTACCAAGCGGACCATGCAGTAGTTTTTCTACGATCAATTTTTCTTTTAACGTATTGGTACTGTATTTTACCTTCATATTCTGCTTGATAAGTTTATCTCCCGTCGCATTTGCAAAATATAATGCCAATTCCGTTTCTTCATAAGAGCTCAGAGAGTCCCCATTATTTTGAACGAAATCATCTTCGTTTAAAATTCCTACCGGATTGCCGATTTCATCTTTCAACTCTGTCCCATCAATTGTGATATAAATGCCACTAATCTTTGGAATTTCTACAATAGATTGTGTCATGGCTGCAAGAATCAACTTCTGTTCTACGGACGATAATTTCAAATACGCAGAATTCATATCAATATATGCAATGGTATGCTGAATTTCACACTGCTGTATTTTTACATCTGAAGGAATTGTTGCTGAATATTCAATCTCTTCTGCAGGTTTTTGCAACTCTTTCAGAATGTTTTCAACCTGCTTCTCAGGCGTATCACCAGGAAAATCATAGTTGATTTTTACCAATCCATTTCGTTCACCGTTCAAACTGTATATATAGGAGTCTTCCTTTTCTACTTCTGTACGCTTGCCACATCCACACAGCATACACATAATAAGTAAGACGATTGTGATATATATCTTCTTTTTTTTCACTGTAAAGCCTCCCTGTCTGTTTTTTACATCTTAAGCAGATACATAAATAAGTGGGATTCGAACTGTAAATGTGGTACCTTCTTCCGGTTCGCTATATACTTTGATTGAACCGCGATGCATAATGACAGCATTCCTTGTAATCGCAAGACCCAGTCCGGTTCCGCCAATCTCTCTTGAGTGAGATTTATCCACGCGATAAAATCTCTCAAAAATATGGCCCTGGTCTTCTTTTGGAATTCCAATACCGGAATCGGACACTTTCACATAAAAATATTTGTGGTCGGCATTTAGGGAAACATGTACCCAGCCTTCATCACGATTATATTTGATTGCATTTTCCACAAGATTTGATATTGCAAGTGTCATTTTTACCTCATCAATTTCTGCAGTCACCGGTCGGAAACTTTCCAGAACAATTTCTACCTGCTTCTTTTCTGCTATCGGACGAAGTCTTTTCAAAATCAGTTCCAATAGATCATTGACATTTACTTGCGAAATGTTCAGATTCTGAGCGGTCTTATCCATCTTAACCAAGGTTAATAAATCATTGATAATATCATTTTCACGGTCAATTTCTTTGGCGATATCTCCCATAAATTCCTGATAAAGTTCTATCGGAACTTCCTCTTGTGTAATCAAAGAATCTGCCAATACTTTCATGGATGCAAGCGGAGTTTTTAATTCATGGGACACATTTGAAACAAATTCTTCTCTGGAATCATCCAATAACTTCATACGTCCGAGCATTTTATTGAAAGCATCGGAAATTTCTGTTGTTTCTGTAAATGCATTTTCATGAAGCACTTCTACCATGTATCCTTCTGTTACACCTTCAATATCAGTTGCAATCTTTCGAAGTGGTCTTACAATATATTCTGCCACAAGAATTGACAATGCGATTACAATGGTCATAACCATTGCAATGATTGCACCACCCTTGGTCTGGAATATATGCAGACTGTCCTCAATCGAATCAGTTGATACACTTGCAAGCATAACCCCTATTACATTGCCTGTATTTTTCTCGGTGATTGGAGAGGTTACTTCGATAAAATGATTCTCTTTATCATAATAATTTGTACTTTCTCCACTCAAACAACGGATCACACTCTCTGAAACAATCGTTTTCCCTTCGTCAAGTGCATAGGTATCCGTAATAACCTGTAAATCGGAATTTACAATCATTACACGACCGTTATAAATGTTGGTGAGTTGTGTTAAATTGGCATTGATAACATCGGATGAACGATCCTCCAGATAATTGTAATTATTTAACTGGTCACAGAGTATTGTGCATTGATTCTGTATCTCTGCTGTCCGCAGAGATACTGCACGTGATTCATATGCCTTGATGATACCGATATACGATACCATACATGGTACAAGACTGGCACATATAATAATTAGAATAATTCGAAATCTCAGACTTTTTATTATTTTTGCTTTTAATTTATTGCGTAATTTACCCTTGGAAATAATAACCCACTCCCCACTTTGTGTGCACGTAATTCGGCTCACTTGGATTCTTTTCAATCTTTTCACGCAGTCTTCGGATATGTACATCTACGGTTCTTGCATCTCCCGGATAGTCTGCGCCCCAGATCAAACTCAATAGATTTTCTCTACTGTATACTTTGTTTGGATTCATTGCAAGTAATTCTAATACATCAAATTCTTTCGCTGTGAGATTGACCTCACGCTCGCCGATGAATACTCTTCTGCTTTCACAATCGATTTTCATCGTTCCTTTTACTAATAAAGTTTTTGGAGCCGGTTCTTCTCTCTTGGCAGTTCTTCGCATAATTGCTTTGATTCGAGCCTTTACTTCCAAAATATTAAATGGTTTTGTGATATAGTCATCTGCTCCATATTCTAAACCGAGGATCTTGTCCATATCTTCACTCTTTGCTGTCAACATAACAATCGGCATATCCGAAAACTCTCGGATTTGTTGACAAACTTGAAAACCGTCCAGTTTCGGAAGCATTACATCCAGCAGAACCAGGTCGTATTCACAATTCTTTGCATATTCTAATGCTTCCGCTCCATCATAGGCACAGTCTACTTCCATGCCATCCTGCTCCAGGCTAAAACGGATTCCTTTCACGATTAACTTTTCGTCATCAACTACTAAGATTTTTTTCTTGCTCATTCTACTTCTACTCTTTCTTTCTACTTCCTGTCTTATTACGATTCTGTTTTTCAAAAATCATAAATCCTATACTGTAATTTTATAAAGCAATCTGCTCTTTGATTTTTTGGAAGGTTCCTTCCTTGATTCCTTCTACATTCATTAATTCTTCGATACTTTGAAATTCCCCATGAGCCTCTCGATAGGATACAATGCTTTCTGCCTTTGCTTCCCCTATCCCGCTGAGTGTCTGCAATTCTTCCTTTGAAGCGGTATTCAGATGAACTTTTCCATCTGAGATGCCCGATGTGTCGGAGGCAATGGGAGCGGATGTTATCCCGGCATCAAATTCTTCTTTTGTCGGAATATAAATCTGTTGTCCATCCGTTAATCGCTCTGCCTGATTTACTGCTTGTGACATCGCATCTTCACGCAAGCCTTTTGCACAGGCAATAGCTTCGTATACACGCGAATCTTCCCTCAGCTCATACACGCCTTCCTGATTTACCGCACCGCATACATAGACGTAGATAGAATCTTCGGTCTGAGTATCTGTATGCTCGTCTTTCGTATCGGAGAAATCGTTATTGTCCAAAGATTCTTCTTCCTCGAGAAGAGTGAGACTTTGCGTTGCCGAATCACGATTATGTCCGCAACCGGTTACACTATATAATACAGATAAACAGAGGATCATTAATAATTGTTGTTTCCAAAAATGTCTGACGTTCATTTCTTCTCCTTACAGCAAAAGCCGTAAACCCCTTTATGTCAGATAATGATATTGTATCGAATTGGTAACCAAATTACAATAGCATTTTCATTTTTTATTTCCATTGAAAAATAGAAATTCCAATAAGAGCCAGAAGTAGTCCACCGATTTTACGCCAGCTAAAAGGCTCTTTATCTACACCAAACAATCCAAATAATTCAATCAGATAGGCAACGATTAACTGTGCGATCACAATCAAAAGTGCTGCTTTTGCAGGTCCAAGAGCATCCATACTTTTGATTACTGTCAAGGTGATCCCAGCACCGATCACACCTCCGAGAAGCAGATATTTAGGCTCTACTTTTCCGATTGTCAGAATATCATCTCTGCCGGCGATCAGCCAGCCGATCC
>DAVZKO010000117.1:0-7668 GCA_052272205.1 Schaedlerella sp.
ATGTGGTCATCAACCATCAGAAGATGAAGCTTTTCTTCGCCTTCTTCTTCGTGAACTGCACTGAGGAGCATACCGCAGGAGTCAATGCCCATCATTGCTCTCGGCGGAAGATTTGTGATAGCGATAAGAGTCTTTCCAACCAGTTCTTCAGGCTCATAATAAGCGTGAATACCGCTTAAAATGGTTCTGTCTGTGCCTGTTCCGTCGTCCAGAGTGAACTGTAACAGCTTCTTGGACTTCGGTACTGCTACACATTCTTTAACCTTAACGGCACGGAAATCGGACTTTGAGAATGTATCGAAATCGACAAATTCCTCAAACAAAGGCTCTACCTTTACCTTAGAGAAATCAATCTTTTCCGGCTCTGAATTTGGTGTAGAAACCTCTTTAGAACTTACACCATTTTCGGATTTTACACCACCGATGGTCTTCATTGTCGGGATTGTTGTGATTGTTCTTCCATATTCCTGTTTTTTAGGACTTAATTAGGTAATTTTCAATATTCAATTCCTTATACTAAGCTTTTTTCGGGAGATTTTACAGCAATATGGCACTCATTTGATGTAAGTTTTGATGTAAATGATGTAAGCCCGAAAATCGTTAATAGTTTCCTATATTCTATTATTAATTTTATTATACACAGTCAGATGGCAATATCAATAGATATTATAAAATATATTGGTAGATGATAAATAGCTTCCGACATATATCCCCGATATATCTCTGACCTTCTCATAACAATCTTCTATGACTGTTATTATACAACATTTAAAAAGAAAGCCCCACAGAAATTTTATCTGCTCAGCTTTCTTTTTCTTACGATGATATATTTTCTTTTGTCAGTTTAAAACTTTCTTCCGATTCCATTACTCAAGCATTCACAACTTTTTTAGGTTCTCCATTAAAATATGCTTCAAGTCCATCGAACTCAGATTTACGAAGTTCTTTCGTTACATCTGCATAGATATTAAGTGTTGTGGAAATATCTGTATGTCCGAGTATATCCTGAATGACTTTTACATTTACCCCTGCTTCACACATTCTTGTTGTAAATGTATGTCTGAGTGTATGGCAGCTAAAGTTTGGCAAAAGTACTTCCGGTTCCTCTGATTTTTCAAACTGCTCATCATTGCAATCACGAATAATACGTTTGATGGCTTTATTTAATGTTGACTGATTCTGTGTCTTTCCAAAACGATTCAAGAAAATGAAATCCGTATACCCATCAATCGTAACTGTGCAATGCAAATCTAAATCTGCCTGTTTCTGCTTTTCCATCTCAAATGCTTCTTTCACAAAATCGAGCATCGGGATCTGTCTCATACTTGCCGGTGTCTTGGTACTATTCACATTAAAATAGCATCCTCTTTTACTTCCCTCTGTTCTGTGATCGTAATACACAAGCGTATGATTTACATCAATCATTCCTTCTTCTAGATTAATATCAATCCATCTTAATCCCGTTGCTTCTCCAACTCGAAGTCCCGTTCCAACCATGACAGCAAATATCGGATACCAGTGTTCATAAACCGGATGCGTTTTCAAATAATCCAGGAACAGCTCTTGCTCTTTCATTGTCAGTGCTTTTTTCTCACCTGACTGAAATGGATGTGCCTTTTTCAGTTCTCTTAACACATTATCCGCCGGATTCTTCCTAATATAATCATCATCAACCGCTATCTGTAATATCTGGTGCAAAACCGTATTGATATTATCAATCGTGGATGCCTTCAAATTTCTCTCATCCACAAGATAATTATAGTATTTCTTTACATCTGATTTTCTCAATGTTGAAACTCTCCTGTTTCCGATGAAAGGACCTACAAAGGTGCTATACATATATTTGTAATTTTCAAATGTATTATTCTTCAAGCCCCTTTTCAGATTCTGCCAAAGATTGTATAAATCATCGACCGTGGTATAACGTGCTTCCGTCTTAATGCCATCGCATTTATCTTTCTGGATGCGCTTCTCTTTCTCCCTAAGATCAGCTAATGTCTTTGCATAAACAAAACGTCTTTTAAGTTGTCCGTCCATCCAGCTATACTGATATGTACCATTCTTTCTCTGAACCTCGCCCGTTTTTAAAACGGTCCTTGCTTTATCTTTTCTCTTTTCAGCCATCGTGCTTTCCCTCCTAAATCCTGTCATGTGTTGCTGTATACTTATCAAGTTTCTCCCTCACGATATGAATTTTGCTTCCCATCCATATCGCAAAAGGACACCCTGCTGTTTTGGATAACTCTCGAAGTTTTCCTCTGCCTATTCCGGAATAAGCAGCAGCTTCCTCGATGGTCAGCCATTTCTTTTCCCATATCGGTGTGCCTTCCTTATCAGATATAAGTTTATTTTGATATGCTCTTACTTCCATGAAAATTTCTTCATCATCATTCGATGAAATCAAGTTTTTCAATGTATTCATCAAAAGCCCTCCTCTTTATCAATCTGCGATTCCCCAGTCGAAGAACAAACGGACAATCATATTGACTGGTCATTTTTCTAAGTCTCTCTCTGCCTATTCCGGAATATTCCACCGCTTCCTCTATCGTCAGGTTTGCTTTATTCCATATCGGCACATCATACCTCTTTACGTCTGCTTTTTCTCTATTTTCCATAGGTTGAAGCACCTCCCTCCTGCGTGCTGACAAATCAAATCGTCTATATTGAGTACATATCTGCAAGATACTCATCCAGTTTCTTTCTTTTAAATAACCGTTTGTTTCCGTTCCAAAGAACAAATGGGCAGTATTCTGAATCAGACATTTCTCTCAGCTTCTTAGAACCAACACCACAGTAAGCTGCCGCCTCTTCTACAGTGAGATTTGTTTTATGCCATATCGGCACATTATATTTTGTATCTGCCATTGTTGAAGCACCTCCTTGTCTTTCGTTGTCCATATCATAATGCAGGTGCAGCGATAAGCCCATGTTGCAACCGGACTCATCGCACATTTGCATTTTCTTGTTATATTGAACTCAAGTTTTCAAGATATTCGTCCAGTTGTTCTCTCTTGATCAAACGCTTTGTTCCATTCCAGAGAACAAACGGACAATCTTCAGATTCTGTCATTTTCCTCAATTTTTTCGTACCAATGCCGGAATATGCCGATGCTTCATCAACTGTCAGATTTGTCTTTTTCCATATAGGAACATTTACCTTATTTCGCATGTCTTGCCCTCTTGCCTTCCTTTGAAAAACGTCTTTCCGTAACGATATAATCCCAACCGGATTGATTGCATTTATCACAGTGGTCTTTGACCTTTGCAAATGGATCAAGTCTCCTCACAATATAATCCGGATTGTGGATATAATCATTCAGGCACTTGGTGCAAAGGCAACGGACATTTTCTTCTTTTTCCGGCTTGTAAACCCATAACCCAAACGTCTTTTTCAATGTCGCATTGATCTGTCTTAAAAGATGTTCATCCTCAATCGTACCAATATAATCACTCAGCTCATCTTTATTTACTGTCTGGACCTGTTCCAACAAAACCATGGATGGCTTCTTCAGACCAAACTTGTCACCCAGTATAATATGCGAAGGCAAGTATCGCTTTTTAATCACAGTTGTAACAGCAGCTACAATCACAGTCGGTGCATTCTTGTTATAATCGTCTGCCTGTACCACAAGCACCGGACGTTCTCCACTCTGCACAGAACCTACTCTTTCTCCAAAGTCGTAATAGAATAAATCTCCACGACTGATCATTCTTTCTTTCATATGTAAAACCTCGCTTTTCTTATCGTCTAATTTGTCATTTTCATCCGGAATGAAATAACCCTCTCACTTATTTGGAATTAAAAAGTGCTTTTGACACCCTATTTCCTGAAAAAGTCTCCGAATATTTTTTCAACTTTCTTCTTTGCTGCAAGGATATGTCTGTCGACAACCTGATGTGCAACACCTTCTGACTTGGCTATATCCCTTGCACTTATTCCCTCTACATATCGCATTACCAGATACTTATGCTGCTTCTCTGTAAGACTCGCCATAGCTGTAACAAATAAACGCATCTTTTCTTCGGCTCTTCGATTGTAATAATCGTCCATCTCCTGCTGTTCTATAAAATCAGGAACGGATACCTCCGAATGCATATTCTCAGTAGTTCCATCATCATATCCAAAGGCATCGCTATTGTTATTCTGGCGTTTTCTGTACTTATCCTCATTTCTGTTGTATGCCTGTATCGCTTTTCCCTGCTCAACAGAAAGCAATACGAATGGTATGTACTTCTTCACTTCATTTGGATATTTCTCAAACAGTTCCTGCTCTGATAATTCAGATACAATCGCCCATTTTTCCTGTCCGATATATCCCGTGTACTCGTATTTTAGGTTGATGAGTTTACAATCCTTTGCAAAAAGTTCTTCCTGTTTTTTTAATGTTTTTTCATTTGTCATGTTCGTAATCTCCTTGAATTTTCTAAAATTTCTTTTTTATATAGAAAATTCGGAGATCACGGGTATCTGGCGATGTACGTCTGCCACTGTTTTTTCATCTGTTTCTCCATTTCGGAGCAACAAAAAAATAGCCGAACATCAAGAATATGCGGAATCTGGTTATCCCATCATTCTCAATGTCCGGCTATTTGGTAACTCATATCGGTTCCGTGGCTCGGTACAAAGCTCAGTTATTCAGTTGTCTGCTCAATCTGTATTGATTTTAAATTTCCTAAACTTGACACCGCCTTTTCTTAAAGAAAGGTCAATCTCATTGATATACCCACATTTCGGGCATTTGATTTCAATATTTCCGGTTGTCATTGTAACCTTGTCGAAAATACGCCACTCACATCGCTTACATCTGACAATCACTTTTTGTTCCAGTCGTGTCATATCTCGCCCACCTCCGGAAATATCGTCATATAATCGAATGGATTCTCAAGATATTCCTGATCCAGTAATCCGAGCTGTTTCATTCGTATTGCGAGAGCCTTTTTCGAGCTTCCTAAAAAATCAGCCAGTGCCGAGTATCTTTCATACTCAGCCGGATAATATATCTTGTTCAGGCATTCGATTTTCTTTCCCAGTCCAAACAGAAACATGCCTTTTTCGATCAGACACCTAGGAAGTAATATTGCTGCCGCAAGTGTATTTGCCTGCCATTCTTCCCAATCATTGATCTGTCTGCTTCTCTCTGCATTTGCTTTGTAATAATGTACTCCGGCAGACTGCTGTGTCACGCCATAATCATTCGGGAACAGCATTTTAAATATCTGATGACTGCCTTCATGCATAAGTGTAAAATTCTTTCTGCCTTTGGATTTGTTATCATAATTCAGGTCAGACTCTACAAGAACAGTCTTTCCATCTAAGAAGAAAAAGGCTTCTTCATCATCATTCTCAAACACCTGCACCCCCAGTTCCCCGAAAGAAGTCATTCCGAGAATACTTCCATCGTATGACAGGTGCATATATTCAACATTCAGACCGAGAACCTTTTCCAACATGATTTCCGGTTCAATGCGATACACCTGTACTGACTTAATCTCTGGCAACTCTAAGTATGCCTTCACATACTTTTCAGCGATTGCTTCTATATCATTTCTTGATAAGCGTTTCAATTAAACATCCCTCCTATAGATCAGGACTTTGCTTCAACAAACCACTTTCCATTTTCTTCATCAAACAGAAATGCCTGCTGTCCGCAAATCTGGACCGTATAGCGAATGCCAGTGCCTCCGACCTTTGTGGCGGCTGCCCTGCATTTTTGTATTACACGATCAATCTCATATCTTTCGTCATTTTCAAAATAGATGAAGTTCGGTCGTGCCGAACCATCTGCTCTGTGTGTAACATTTACTTCGACATATACTTTTCGTCCTTCACATCCCATTGCTATACCTCGTAACTTCTCATCATCATTACTAATCTTCCATAATGTCTATATCCATCCATGTCCTTGTCTGATACCTTATACTTCGGCTGGTCATTATCCTGCTCATTGACATAGCATGACAGGCGACCTTTCTCAAAAGATTTCTTCGTATCGAAAAACAAAATCATGCCTTCAAAAATTCCATAATCTGTAAAGTGATTACCATCATCAGTAACAAATGCAACGACACTATCACTGCATCCTTTCAGAAGCTGTTCTGGTATTGCCACTTCACTACCAATATCTACCTCTTTTATCACAATAAGCCCTCCTTAACCGACCATTCCCGTCGGCATAGTGATTTCCGCTTTTTCCGGTGGTAGCTGCAAGTCCTGTAACAGAACTCCATTCCTTATGCTATCCTTACCGAAACGCTGGCGGATTGTTTCAATACACTTCTCCAGTCTCTCTAATTTTTCCTGTCTTTCAATGTCTACAAATAATCCTATCTGACGGGGCGTGTCTTGAGGGATAAGATTGATTGCCTGAACCGTAACGGAGCGGATCGGATGATGCCACCCATATTTAGCTTCAAAAAGCTGAAATGCTCTTTTGGCAATAATTATTGATGACTGTGTCGGCAGGTCTAGCTTTGTCTGCCACTGCCTAGTACTAAGTGTATTGTCTCTGATGTGAATTGCGACTCCCTCGGCACTCAGTTCATGTACCCTGAGTTTATGTCCGATGTCCTGGGTCAGTTCGAGAAACACAGCCCGCACCTGCTCTGGTTTCTCCAGATCTTTGACCGTTGTAATCCCATGCCCTACGCTTTTCATCGGAGATACGAAGTCCTTTCTGGCAACAAGGGAAAGGTCATTGCCATTTGCATAATTCCATAATGCAACTCCGTTTTTTCCTAATTGACTGCGTAAGAACTCAGGATTGGTCATTGCCAAATCTCTGATCGTATGAATACCATAATTATTTAAAACACGCTGCGTTGCTCTGCCAACACCGAGCAGATCAGCAGCGGGAAGTCCCCATATCTTTTCCCTGAAGCTGTCCTTTGGTATGATTGTCACTGCATCCGGCTTCTTCATATCAGAACCCAACTTTGCAAATATCTTATTAAAAGAAACACCGACCGAAAGGGTCAATCCCAGTTCAAACTTGATTGTTTCCCTAATTTCATTTGCAATCTTCTCCGGCGAACCAAACAGACTTCTTGTTCCCGTAATATCCAACCAACACTCGTCCATACCATACGGTTCTACCTGATCGGTATATCTTTCATACACGCTTCTTGCGAGTTTGGAATATTTGATATATTCCTCATAGTGTGGTGGAACAACGACTAATCCTGGACACTTCTGCTGTGCTTGCCAAACTGCATCTCCTGTTTGCACCTGAAAGGCTTTCGCCTTGTAGTTCTTCGCCAGTACGATTCCATGTCTTTCTTCCACAGATCCGCAGACAGCAACCGGATATTTCTTCAGGGCAGGATCAAGCATACACTCGACACTTGCATAAAAATTATTCATATCACAATATAAAATATCTCGTGGCATTCTGCTCAACTCCCTTGACTTTATGAGAAGTTTAATGTAAACTATGAGTAGTTAAACTTCTCACTTGTTATTATATGCAGTTCAACTTCTCTTGTCAAGAGATTGTGAGTAGTTAAACTTCATCAATTTTCAAAAAAGGAGTGAACAATCAAAATGACATTCGGCGAAAAAGTTAGAAATGAACGAACTCGGCTCGGATTAAGTCAGGATGAACTGGCAAACAAAATCGGTGTAACCCGCAGAGTTATCAGTTCTTATGAAAATGACAGTTCCCGTCCGAG
>DAVZKO010000118.1:0-7521 GCA_052272205.1 Schaedlerella sp.
CCTTGGTTCTAATCAAGATTGCGAACGAACGCTAGTGAGTTTCGCAATTACCTATGATTAAATTGTATATAGGTTCCTTTCCAAACAAATCTTCCGGCATCATTTTCAATTCAGGGCTGATAATCGGAGTAAATCCCATTTGATCCAAAACATCCTTCTGAAGATCAACCCCCGGGGCAATCTCCGTTAAAACAACCCCTTTTTCCGTCAGTTCAAATACCGCTCGTTCTGTAATAAATATAACCTGTTGATTCCGCTTTACTGCGTATTTTCCGCTGAAACTGATTTGCTGCACATGGTCAACCGCCTTTTTTACTTTTCCTTCTTGGAGGATTCTTATTTTTTTATCATCAAATTCTGCCTGAAACCCTGATGCCTTCAAAGTTCCCACAAATAACATTTTCCCGGCTGCTTGTGAAATATTAATAAAACCACCTACACCATTAACCCGCTTGCCAAACTTACTGACATTTACATTTCCCTCTTGATCAAATTCAGCAAAAGACAAAACCGCCATATCCAAGCCGCCGCCATCGTACCAGTCAAATTGATAGGACGCATCCAAAATCACTTCCGGATTATACACAAGGCCGAAATTACTTCCGGATGAAGGAATTCCTCCTGTGATTCCTTGCTCCACTGACAATTTCAAAAAATCCTCCAGCCGTTCTTCACGGACAACGGCAGCCACACCAGCGGGCATACCAAACCCCAGATTGACTACATCGCCCTTCCTGATTTCCATAGCCGCTCTGCGCGCAATCACTTTCCTTTCATTCAACTCTATAGGCTTAAGTTTTTCCTCCAACAGCATCTTGCATTCACCGGATAAAGCCGGATCATATGCTGTTATCAACGACATTCTCTGTGCAGTGTCTACAACAACCACATCAACCAAATTCCCCGGCACGCGAATATCCAACGGTTTCAGTGTTCCTTTTTTTACAATTCGTTTTACCTGAGCAATTACAATTCCTCCGGAAACATTTGCGGCCTGCGCGGCAGACAAAGCTTCCGGAAGGATTCCTTCTTGTTCAAATGTAAGATTACCGTCCTCATCAGCCGTAGTTGCACGAATAATTGTTACATCTATCGGAAAAGACTTATAACGCAAATACTCTTCTCCATCGAATTCCACGACCTCTACCAGATTCTCTTTTGACACCTCATTCATGGCTCCGTTCTCTACTCGGGGATCTACGAATGTTCCTAATCCAACTTTCGTAATCACCCCGGGTCTGCCGCCTGCGATTTCCCGAACCATCTGACTCATTGTTCCCTGTGGCAGTACATATGCTTCAATTTTATTCTCACACGCCAGCTTCTGCATATTGACTGACCACGTCCAGTGACTGCCGATTACCTTTTTCACCATACCTTCGTGCGCAAACCGATCGACTCCACCGCCCTGTTTGTCACCGATTCCGGCACCATGACACACTGTCAATCCGGCAGGATGCCCTGTCCGCAGAAACTCCTTTTCCAGTTTTTTTAAAAACCAATGCGGTTCATTAATTCCTCCTCCTCCAGCAACCAGCCATACACAGCTTCCGTCCCGAATACAACCTGCCGCTTCTTCCGCCCGCATCACTTTACTCATTCACTATGCCACCTCGCTTTTATAGATTCACTATAATCTTGGAATATGAAAACCTCCGTCAAGATCCAGATAATTTCCGGTGCAATAACTCAGCTTACCGCTCGCAAACAAGCTGACTGCTTCTGCTATATCTTCCGGAGTTCCCCACCTTGCAATCGGAAACGCCCCTTGTTCAATCAGATCGCTATATTTTTTGTGGACCACTTTTGTCATATCCGTATCAATCACTCCCGGGCGAATCTCATATACATTGATTCCCTCTGACGAGAGCCTGTCGGCATACAGTTTTGTCATCATTGCCATTGCAGCCTTTGACATACAGTATTCCCCGCGGCTGATTGATGAAATATAAGCAGAGCTAGAACATATATTTACGATTGTCGCTTTTAATCTGCCTTTGTATTTCTGCCGTATCATATACTTCACTGCTGACTGAGTAAAAAACATAGCACCTTTCAAATTAATATCCATCACACGATCAAAACTTTCCTCTGTCATCTGCAGAATATCCTGCCGTACCATAGGGGCAACCCCTGCATTATTTACCAACAGGTCAATATCTCCAAATTTCTCAATAACCATCCTCAGAAATGTCTCTCTGTCTTCCTTTACCGCAACATCACCCTCGAAGTAGAGCCACTCTGTCCCATATTCTTTTAACTGATCAAAATTAGACTGATAATCCTCCTGCTTATTTACATCAAGAACAGCAACATTATATCCCTCAGATGCCATCTGTTTTACAATTCCAAACCCGATACCACGGCTGCCACCTGTGATCACAAGTGTTTTCTTTCTCATTTCTTATCTTCTCCTTCTTTCAAATCTCACACATTCTTTGATATTCAGATCTTTTGTTATTTTAATTCACCAGACATCTCTTCAGCCCAATGATCGACCACCATCTTCGGTGCATAAACATACATCACATGCATGTCATGCTCCCCGGTATTTTTCAATCCATGAGAATGATTTCTGTCAATATAAACCGAGTCGCCGGCTTTTAGCGGCTGCGATTCGCCATCCACATACATTTCTCCGGTGCCGGAAAGGATTGTGTATGTTTCAATCGTCTCATGGTGGTGAACCGGAATCCCTCCGCCAGGATATACAACGGAATATCCCTGCACAAAATACTCACTGTCAAGTTTGCCATTTTCACCGTACATGACCCTTCCTCTTCTTCCTGCCGGAAATTCTATCCCCTCGATATCTTCAAATATATTAAATTTTTTCATTCCGTCCTCCATTTCCTTATCTGCCTTCATACTTTGGTGCTCGTTTTTCAAGAAACGCCGTCAATCCTTCAATTGCATCATGTGTCGTAAACAGGAATCCGAGTGTATTGGCATCTCTTTGTGCTATATCTGTAGGTTGTTTGCCTGTTGCATCATATACCAGATGCTTATCAAATTTCATTGTGATCGGAGCTTTCGATGCCAATTCCTGTGCCAGCTCCTCTGCCTTTTCCCGCATTATATCTACGTCCTCATACACTTCGGCAATTAGACCATACTCAAACGCCTCCTGAGATGTAATCATCTTTCCGCGAAGAAGCATATTCTTTGCTCTGCTTTCTCCAATCAGTCTTGTGAGACGTAACGTTCCGCCCCATCCCGGAATCATTCCGATATTGATTTCCGGAAGTCCGAATTTTGCGTTTTGAGAACAAATTCGAATGTCACACGCCATAGCAATCTCAAGTCCGCCGCCCAGACAGTATCCATTAATTGCTGCTACAACAGGAATATCCATTGTCTCCAGTTTTGAAAATAATTTGTGCCCTACCTCTATGGAATAACGTGAATCTTCCGGTGTCATTTTCACCAGTCCGGAAATATCTGCACCTGCGATAAAAGACTTCGGTCCTCCACCTGTAATAATCAGGCAACGCATCGCTTTATCTGCAATAACCTGTTCCACCAATTCATCCATATACTCTACAATCGGTACGCTCAGTGCATTCCTTGTTGCCGGGATATCCACCTTTAAAATCGCATAATTCAGTTTCTTTTCTAATGTAATTCCTTCTATCATTTTCTTTCTCTCCTTTTTTTATTTTGCAGCGTCCTTGATTCCCATTGACTCCGGTCTGAAAATTTTAAGATCCATAAGTTCCGGTGCCTGTGGCATCAACGGCACAAATTCCATCTGATCCAAAATATCTTCCTGTATATCTACTCCCGGTGCTACTTCTTTCAAAACAAGACCATTCTCTGTTAATTCGAACACAGCACGCTCTGTTACGTACAAAACCGGCTGCTTTATTTCTTTTGCGAAATCACCCGAAAAGGTAATATGTTCCACTGTTTTTACAAACTTCTTTACACGGCCTTCCTGAAGAATATGTAATTTTCCGTCTTTAATCTCTGTTTTCAATCCTCCTGCAGTAAATGTTCCACAGAACACACACTTTTTCGCAGTCTGAGAAATATCTATGAATCCTCCTGCACCAGAAATTGTCGGTCCAAATTTACTGACATTGACATTTCCCCTGCTGTCTGCCTGTGCCAGTCCCAGACAAGTCATGTCTAATCCGCCTCCACTATAAAAGTCAAATTGAGATGGTCCGTCAATCATAGACTCTGCATTAAATGCCACTCCAAAAATAGCTCCTCCTGCCGGAATCCCGCCGATAATTCCCTGTTCAATCGTCATTTTTGCATAATCACTGATTCCTTCTTCTGCTGCTACTTTCGCCACACCATCCGGCATCCCAAATCCCAGATTCATGACCATACCATTTCGCATCTCCATCGCTGCACGTCTGGCAACAATTTTTCTCTGGTCCAGTCCCATTGGCTCTACACTGTCCTCCGGTATCTGAAGGTCTCCTGTTAATGCCGGATTATATTCTCCTTCTATCGTCTGAACCTGTTCCTGACAAACTACAACCGCATCGACCAGAATTCCCGGTATTCTTACATTCTTTGGATCCATACTTCCTTTTTTAGCAGCATATTTCACCTGCACAATTACCTTTCCTCCGCAGTTATGAACTGCCTGTGCAATCTGCAGTGCTTCCAGATATGCAGGTTCCTGTTCCAAAGAAATGTTACCGTCTTCGTCACCATAACTTCCCCTGATCAGAGCAACATCAAAACAATATGTCTTATAATGAAGCCATTCTTCTCCGTTCATCTCGATCAGTTCAACCAAATCTTCTTTTGTAACCTGATTCAATTTTCCCCCATCCACACGCGGATCTACAAAAGTTCCTATTCCTGTTTTTGTAATCAGCCCTACACGATGTGCTGCTGTCTCACGATACTGCATGGCAATAATTCCTTGAGGAAGATTATAAGCTTCTATCTTATTTTCATTTGCCATCTGCTGCATCCTCGGTGACCACCCCCAGTGACCACCGATTACCCGCTTAATCATCCCCTCATGCGCGAACCTGCTGATTCCGCCATCTTCTTTATCCCCAATTCCTGCCGAATGGGTAAGTGTCAGATTTGTCGGATGTCCGGTTTCCAGAAATCGTTTCTCCAATGCTTCAAACAGAAATACCGGCTCCATAATACCGCCGCCATTTCCCGATACTGCAATACTTGCATGATCGCTTACCAGCCGTACTGCCTCATCAGGTGTCATAAATTTACTCATCTTTCATACCCTCCTTACTTTTACTATATTCTGTAGTAAATTTCTTCCCTATAGTCTCTCCATACTTTTTCAAACCAACTATCCTCTTTGGGAATCTGCCGTACCGGCCGCCAGCTGCATGTGGTTTTTCCCTTTTGATAGCAGATTTCCTGTATCTGATTTCCAAGTTCTTTATCTTCCAGAGAAAAACGAAATAGCTCAGGCAGATTCGGCAAAGGCTTTGAACCATCTACATCAAAAATCAAATAAGAACCTCTGCTGCCGCCTCCTTGTTTAATATAATCCGCTATTGCTTCCAAATACATTTTCTGACTCACTAAAAGATCTCTGATTCGATAGTAATGTTTCAAATTTCTTGCGTCCTTTATCCCCAGCTTGTCTAACCGATTCATCTGCTCCTGATTCTCTTCTATTGCCCTCTCAACCCCTTCTTTTGATCTGATATTTGCGCCATAAGTTGACATTCGAATTCCCAACTTCTTTTTTTCATTCTTCCAATCCATCGGCATTCTTTCCTCATCCAGCGCATTCATTCCATACCCTATAGCCGAAAGCAGCTGCTCTCTGCACACGCTCAAAAGTTCTTCCTGATTTTTCGCTTTCTCCGTATAGCAATGTGCAATAAACTGTGCTGCCCGGATACTTCCACATTGTCCTGAATTTAAAGCACTTCCGCCCGGCCGATATACACCATGTGTCCCGTTTACCTCACCCACCGGAAATAAATGCTTTACATTACTCTCCCACCAGCAATTTCCATCCAGCCCTCCGTTATTATGCTGTGCACAGACAGCAACCTCCAACGGTTCAGAATAAAGGTCTATCCCATGAGAACGATAAAGCTCAATTGCTGCCGGGTTCATATGCTCTAATCGTTTTATCGGAGTCTCCCAGAGTCCATTTGAATTTTTCAGGTAGTCATAAGTCTCCGGATGCAGACATTTATAGTTAAATTCCCCCTTCTTTTCACTGCATGCCGGATTGCTTCGATAGTCAAGAAACACTCTTCGTCCTTTCATCACAGTTTCTTGATAAACAAGAAGGTCTATCAACGAAGAGCCATAATCAACAATTTTTCTCGGATCAAAGGGCCATTGATAACCTTTCAAAAAAATGGCATAAAGCAGTGTTTTTTCATCTTCAAAATAGGGATCCAAAAATTCCTTCTCATCCTCACCTTTTTGGTCTGTCGAAATATATTTAGGGATGACCTGCTGATATGTGCCTGACAAATTCCATCGAAACTTGACAGATGCAATTCCATACTGTGATTCTGTCAAATTCTTTCCTTTCGCACCTGCTCGAAATGCGGGTCCCATTCCACCTGTCTGACTAACCGGATATACAGATGTTTCATACATCCCCGCTTCTCCTCCTGTTGCGTAAATAATGTTATTCGCCGAAAAAATTGTAAACTGATTCTCCGCTTTTGCCTCTTTCTTGTCCAAAGCCAGGATTCCCACTACACTGTTTTCTTGTTCATCCTTTAATAATTCGATAACCTGATATCCGTCCATAACAGGAATCTGATATTGCTCAACTTCTCTCCACAGTGCTTCGGTCATATATTTTGAGGTTAACGGTCCGGCCGATGTACCTCTTTGATTTGGATCATGGTCAGTTTTATACCCCACATATTCACCGTAACCATTACAAGGAAACGGAACACCGATATCAACAAGATGATAGAAACCTCTCGTTGACAATGCAGCCTCCACAAGAGCAATATCCCCATCCATAGATTGTCCAGAAAACAATACCTTTGCCATACGCCGAATACTATCCTGTTCCTCTCCGCAGGTTGTCAACTTATAATATGTCTGCTTGTCTGAACCAGTATTTCTGGAAGTTCCCATCTCCCGTCCTTCTGTCAATATCAAAATGTCCTTCTGACCTTCTTTAACTAAAGATACCGCTGCATTTAATCCTGCCGCACCGCTTCCGACTACAATTGTCTGACATCCATAAAAGAAATAACTTTTTCCTGAAAGTTCTATTTTTTTCGAATCCATATCCTCCTTTTCCTTTCTTTTTACTGTTTCTACAATGACAACGTTTGCACAAACGTTGTCATCTGTCTCGAATCTATCATTTTTATATGTTTTTGTCAATGCATTTCTTGTTCATCATTTATTTTTCGTTATTTTGCACAATTTTACCACTTCATTTTTGTGCAAAGCTCAATGATGCAAGTCGCGCAAACGTTATCATTTGTAATCACGACCACCGGCTTAGCCGGTGGTTTGCTTTGACCCTATAATGTTAACTTCCAGTAATTTTTGAACCTAAATCATTCGACCGTTCCTATCTGT
>DAVZKO010000119.1:0-7478 GCA_052272205.1 Schaedlerella sp.
CATTCAAGAAATATTTATTACAAAAGATATGATTATATAAATGCAGTCTTATCCCCGGATAATACGTTCTGATACCCTACATAAAGTTCATCGTGAAAAGCTCTTAAGGATTCCTTATTGATTGCTTTTCTCTCTTTAATTTCCTGAATCAATCCCGGGTTCTTTAACAGTCCTCGTCCAAGCATGATACAATCTACCTCAGGGAACGCTTCCGTAAATCTTTTATACTCTTCAACAGAAAAAATATCACCGTTATAGCAGACCGGATTTCTACTTGCTTTTAGCGCTTCGCTAAACACAGTAAGATTTGGATGATTCTTATAAAAATCCTTCTGTACTCTCGGATGTATGATCAGCTCTTTTATCGGATATTTGTTGTAAATTTCCAATAATCGCACAAATTCATCCGGTTCGTCTCTGCCGATTCTTGTTTTAATCGAAATCTGCAATTTACATTCTTCAAAAATCTCATCCAAAAATGCTTCCAGTTCTTCCGGATATGCCAGAAAACCGGAACCACGTTTTTTCGAAATCACCGTTTTAGACGGACATCCAAGATTCAGGTTAATCTCCTGATATCCATACTGCTCCAGTTTCCATGCCGTTCTCAGAAAATCTTGCGTTCCATTTGTCAATATCTGCGGAACCGCATACATGTCCTTGTTATGTTCCGGAAGAATATCTTGTTTTTCTCTTGCGCTAAAATGTCCATTCTGATTTGGTTTTATAAATGGTATAAAATATTTATCTGCTCCTGCAAAATGATGATGCAGTGCTGTTCGAAACACATGTCCGGTAATCCCTTCCAACGGTGCTGTATATATTTTCATTTCTTATTCCTCTTTTTTATTGTTTTATAGTACATTTTTGATTTCTATTGCATCTACAGAATCTGCCTCGGATGTCTTCTGCAGAATACGATTGTAAGAAAAAAGAAAGCTTTAATTCAAAAGCTTTCCTCTCATCTTATTCCAGATTTTTCCGACCACATAGTCATATGCTTTATCATAAATCCATAATCCGATCTGTCCAGCAATCCAAACGCATACTTTCATACCGGTCGATAATTGCTTTCCAAACAAGAATTGACTTCCACCGATTATTGCCAGAATATACATCAGATTAAATACCAGATATTTGATTACCCATAATGCAACTTTATATTGCTCAATGCTGAACATATTGCTACTTCCGAGCATCTTCCCGATCTGTCTCCAGACACTCTCTGACA
Source organism: Schaedlerella sp. (assembly GCA_052272205.1). Taxonomy (GTDB): domain Bacteria; phylum Bacillota; class Clostridia; order Lachnospirales; family Lachnospiraceae; genus Schaedlerella. Next base: position 1,232 of record DAVZKO010000119.1, read on the forward strand.
CCAGAATATAAATTCCCATCGCAGCATAAGTCACTACATACAATTTATTCGGTACAATAATACCCCCCAGCAAAATTCCGGCAGCATAAAAGGCATATCCCATCTTCATCCCAAATTCACGAATGATAATTCCTACAAAGAAAGATGCAAGTGCCAGAAAGAAAATGGTATTGGATTCTAATACATTGCCTAACATCATACTTACAAGCGAAAGTGCCAGCATCACACCGCCAATCGCAATCTTTTTTGCTCTTATATGCATGGACAAAGATCGCCTCCCATACATTCACACAGGCTGTCTGCGATCCAAAGATCACAACATGCATTGCCGGTTCCGCAGGAATCTATGTTTCTTCCGTAACCGCCTCCATATGGATTATTCTGATAACGCTGTCCACTCCACTCCAACTGATTCAAGAGCTGACGATACTGCTGATTATTCGGCTCCATATTCACAGCCTGGCTAGCCTGATCACGTGCCATCACATTATTGCCCATATTCGCATTCGCCACTGCACTTAAATAATACCACTGTGCATCACGGTTCGGCATTCCATTCAGTACATTCAATGCCTCGCGGTATCGTCTTGCATTCAGATAATTATAAACAGCCTGTATCTGAGGATTCTGCTGTGTATGATAACCGCCATTATACTGATAGCCGCCTCCCTGATATCCTGTATTGGACTGATAACTGCCCTGTGCCCGCTGCTGCATAATCTCATCATAGGCCTCTTGCACTTCTTTAAACTTCTCTTCCGCCAAATCTGCAAGCGGATTGTTCACATTCGCATCCGGATGATACTTTCTTGTCAGATCCCGATACGCTTTTTTCACTTCATCATCTGAAGCATTCGGTGAAACACCCAGTACTTCATATGGATTCTTACTTGTCATTTGATACTCCAATCTATTGCTCTTGCAACATTCTATTCTTCCACCTGAAACAACTCATGTCCATCGTGAATCCCAACATCAACGTAACGTTACAATCATATAATACTTTTCGCAAAAAGTCTACTTTCTACCGGATTTTTCTCCTACTTTTTCTTTTCTTCTCTCTTCTTTTTCTGCTTTTTTCTTGCGATATTTTGTCCACACACCGGCATACAAAATATTTCTCAGGATTTCCACATCAATCAAACACGGAAGTTGTTCAAATGCTGTACTACATTCTGCAATCATCATTTGAAGCATTTGATAGCATTTTTCTTCATAATCCTCTTCAAAACGTAGATTCTTCAGCGGATTATAGCATCTTTCTTTGATATCTTTTTCCAAATCATCATATGCATCCATAATATAAATGAATTTACCTAAGAAAAACCCGATTTTTCGAAGTGTCTGCTCCCACATATCTTCTTTGTATACAAGCAGCTCTTCCATTAGTCGCCCAAAGCATCCTGCAGGCAGATCAATATTCTGGTAATTTTCTTTTTCGTATTCGGATAATTTACGCAATTCCTTCTGAATTGCTTTGCTCTGCCTCTTATATCTTCTCTCTATTTTCTTCACCTTGCTATGAAGTGCTTTTGAAGCAACCAGACCACTCACTTTCTTCTCATCTTCCCAATTATCTACCATATGATAATATGCAAGCAACACATTCATATCTGCACAATAAGCCGTGATCTCATTTTGAATCATAGTCTGCTTTTTCATCGGATGTGTCTTACATCGATGAGTGGATACCTGCCCCTTTGTCTCATAAAGCGAAGTCAGGAGTATCACAGCAAATGTCATATCATATGTCAATGTCATCTGGCCGATATTCCCATGACGTTCTTTCAGTGTCTTACACAAACCGCAATAATACGCACGATACTTGCGCCAGTCCTTCATCTTTAATTCCGGTTCACAAATTGTAACATATCCAAACATGTTCTATTCCTCTTCTGCCCATCCATAGGAACGTTCCACCGCGCGTTTCCATCCACGGAGCATTTTTTCTCGTTTTTCAACTTCGATATTCGGTGTAAATGTCTTATCAATTGCCCAGTTCTTCACAACTTCATCTTTATCCTTCCAATATCCCACTGCAAGTCCCGCAAGATATGCAGCTCCCATCGCGGTTGTCTCCACACATTTCGGTCGATTGACAGGCGCATCACTGACATTTGCCTGTGTCTGCATCAGGAAATCATTGGCACTTGCACCGCCATCTACTTTCAATGTTGCAAGTTGTAAGCCTGCATCGGATTTCATTGCCTGCAATACATCATTCACCTGATATGCCAGCGATTCTAAGGTTGCCCTTACAATGTGATATTTATTCACTCCACGCGTCAATCCTACAATTGCACCACGCGCATATTGATCCCAATAAGGTGCACCAAGTCCGGTAAATGCAGGAACCACGTAACATCCATTGGTATCCGGAACTTTCTGTGCCATATATTCGGTATCTGCTGCAGAATCTATCAGACGCAGTTCATCCCGAAGCCATTGAATTGCCGCTCCGGCTACAAAGATAGAACCTTCCAGAGCATAATTCACTTTTCCGTCAATTCCCCATGCAATCGTAGTGACCAATCCATTTTCCGAAAATACCGGCTGTTCTCCCGTATTCATCAACAAGAAACATCCCGTTCCATATGTATTCTTCGCCTCACCTTTTTCAAAGCAAGTTTGTCCAAATAATGCTGCCTGTTGATCTCCCGCAGCTCCTGCAATCGGAATTCTGCCACCGAAGAAAGAAGGGTCTGTCTCTCCATAGATCTCACTCGATGGTTTCGCCTGCGGAAGCATACTTTTCGGAATCCCCAGTTCTTCCAGAATCTCAACATCCCATTTCAACGTATTGATATTAAATAACATTGTTCGGGATGCATTGGAATAGTCCGTTATATGTACTGCGCCTCTGGTTAATTTCCAAATCAGCCAGGTCTCCACCGTTCCGAACAAAAGCTCCCCGCGCTCGGCACGTTCTCTCGCACCTTCCACGTGATCCAATATCCATTTTACCTTTGTGCCTGAAAAATACGCATCGATAACCAAGCCCGTTTTCTTGCGAAATGTCTCAGTCAATCCTTTTTCTTTCAATTTATCACAATATCTTGAAGTTCGTCTGCACTGCCATACAATTGCATGATATACTGGTTTGCCGGTATTTTTATCCCATACAATTGTTGTCTCCCTCTGATTTGTAATTCCAATCGCTGCAATATCTTCTGCCGATGCTCCGATCTTGCTCATCGCATCTCTCGCTACCTGAAGCTGTGTTGACCAGATTTCCCCGGCATCATGTTCGACCCAGCCCGGCTTTGGAAAGTATTGTTTAAATTCACGCTGTGCTACACTGCACATCTCACCTTTTTCATTAAATAAAATGCATCGATTACTCGTTGTTCCCGAGTCTAATGCCATAATATATTTTCCCATATGTGCTTCTCCTGTTCTGCTCCGTACTTCCTGATTCAAATCTATCCTATATTATAGCGTATTAATGAAAAAAAGACCAGCATGTTTCCATGCCGGTCTCTTATCAATCACTGTGATCTTCATCCAGTAATCTATTCTTATTTATCTTCTCCGTAAAGAGTGATTAACTTCTTCAGGTAATCATATCTCTCAGCAGCTTCCTGCTCATTGATTGCGAACAGTCTGTCAGCTTTTTCCGGATTAGCTCTCTTCAGAGCGTTGTAACGAACTTCTCCGTTCAGGAAGTCCTGATATCCTTCCATCTTAGGCTCTTTGCTGTCAAGAGTGAACTTGTTGCCTTCTGCTGCTGGATTGAATCTGAAGTTGTTCCAGTATCCACATTCAACTGCAAGCTGTTCCTCTGTCATAGCTTTGCTCATACCCTTCTTGATACCATGATTGATACATGGAGCGTATGCAATGATAAGTGATGGTCCTGGATATGCTTCAGCTTCTGCAAGTGCTTTTACCGTCTGGTTGAAGTCAGCACCCATAGCGATCTGTGCAACATATACATAACCATAGCTCATAGCCATGCTTGCAAGGTCTTTCTTCTTAGTCTCTTTTCCGCCTGCTGCGAACTGAGCTGTAGCACCAGTCTTAGTAGCTTTAGAAGACTGTCCACCTGTATTAGAATATACCTCTGTATCGAATACCATAATATTGATATCTTTCTTGCTTGCAAGAACATGGTCAACACCACCGAATCCGATATCGTAAGCCCATCCGTCTCCACCGAAGATCCACTGAGATTTCTTAGACAGGTAGTCTTTCATCTTCAGAACTTCAGTTCTCTCTTCAAGGTCACAAGCGCATCCTTCCAATGCTGCTACAAGTTTGTCTGTTGCTGCACCGTTAGCTGCTCCGTCTGTGAATGTATCAAGATATTCTTTTGCTGCTGCTTTTACATCTTCTTTTTCTGCAACTTCTGCAATCTTCTCAACTTTTACTTTCAGTCTGTCTCTGATAGTGTTCTGTGCAAGAAGCATACCATAACCAAACTCAGCATTGTCTTCGAAGAGTGAGTTAGACCAAGCTGGTCCTTTTCCTTCTGGTGTTACTGTGTAAGGTGTTGATGGTGAAGAGTTACCCCAGATAGAAGAGCATCCTGTTGCATTCGCAATGTACATTCTATCTCCGAACAACTGTGTGATCAATTTAGCGTAAGGTGTCTCACCACATCCAGCACAAGCACCTGAGAACTCAAGCAGTGGCTGTTTGAACTGGCTACCTTTTACTGTTGCAGGTTTGAATTTAGCAACAACTTCCGGTTTAACAGGAATCTCTGTACCGAAATCAAAGTACTGCTGTTCTCCTGCATTCTCTTCCATGTTTGCCATTGTAAGAGCTTTTTCACCTTTCTTACCTGGGCAGACATTTGCACAAGAACCACATCCTGTACAGTCATAAGCTGATACAGTCATTGTGAATTTCATTCCTGGCATACCGATCATATCCAATGTCTTCAGTCCTTCTGGAGCTTTTGCAGCTTCTTCCTCTGTAAGAGCTACCGGACGGATAACTGCGTGCGGACATACATATGCACAACGGTTACACTGGATACATGTATCTGGATTCCATACCGGGATATCAACTGCGATACCACGTTTTTCATATGCAGATGTTCCTGATGGTGTAGAACCGTCTACATAATCAGCAAATGCGGATACTGGAAGTGTATTACCTTCCTGAGCGTTAACTTTAGCCTGAATGTTCTTAGCGAATGCTACAGCATCTTTTCTTCCTGCTTCGTCTACATGTGGAGCGAAGAGTCCTTCGTCTGCTGCATCTTTCCAGCTTTCTGGAACTTCGATTGCAACTACCTGTTTTGCACCTGCATCGATCGCATCGTAGTTCATCTGTACAATCTTATCACCTTTTCTTCCGTAAGTAGCTTTTGCTGCTTTCTTCATAAGGTCGATTGCTTCTTCTTCCGGAATGATTGCTGCCAGTTTGAAGAATGCTGACTGAAGAACTGTATTGATACGTCCGCCAAGTCCAATCTCTTTACCAATCTTGATACCATCGATTGTGTAAAGTTTGATGTTGTGGTTAGCGATGAATGCTTTTACCTGTCCTGGTAAATGTTCCTCAAGACCTTCCATATCCCATGGACAGTTCAGAAGGAATGTACCACCATCTACCAATTCCTGAACCATATTGTATTTGTTTACATATGATGGGTTGTGACATGCAACAAAGTTAGCCTGGTGAATCAAATATGTTGATTTGATTGGTGATTTACCAAAACGCAGGTGAGACATTGTTACACCACCAGACTTCTTAGAATCATAATCGAAGTAAGCCTGTGCATACATGTCTGTATTGTCACCGATAATCTTAATAGAGTTCTTGTTAGCACCTACAGTACCATCTGCTCCAAGACCCCAGAACTTACAGTTGATTGTTCCTTCTGGTGTTGTAACAAGTGGTTTGCCTGTCTCTAATGACAGATTTGTAACATCATCAACGATACCAAGTGTGAATTTAGCTTTCTCATCATTGTGGTATACTGCAACAATCTGTGCAGGTGTTGTATCTTTAGAACCTAATCCATAACGTCCTGAATAAACAGGTACTGCATCGAATTTAGAACCTTTGAGTGCAGCAACTACGTCTAAGTACAGTGGCTCGCCAAGAGAACCTGGCTCTTTTGTTCTGTCAAGAACAGAAATCTTCTTGACGCTGTCAGGAATAGCTGCGATAAGAGCTTCTGCGCTGAATGGTCTGTAAAGACGAACTTTAACAACACCAACTTTTTCTCCTGCTTTTGTTAAGTAATCGATTGTCTCTTCGATTGTATCGCAAACAGAACCCATAGCAACGA
>DAVZKO010000120.1:0-7385 GCA_052272205.1 Schaedlerella sp.
AGAGCACACGGTTCATACCCGTGGTGTCGCTGGTTCAAATCCAGTTTCCGCTATTTGGCTAAAAAAAGTAGTTGACATTGTTCGACAGACTTGTTATAATAGCCAAGTAAGTTCTTTGGAACTTACACAAGATATTGTTTCTTGGGATCTTAGCTCAGCTGGGAGAGCATCTGCCTTACAAGCAGAGGGTCACAGGTTCGAGCCCTGTAGGTCCCATAGATTTTCAATATTACATACTGTGGCGGAATAGCTCAGTTGGCTAGAGCACACGGTTCATACCCGTGGTGTCGCTGGTTCAAATCCAGTTTCCGCTATTAAAGACTCGGTATTGACCGAGTCTTTTTTCTTTCTATCATTGTCTGTTTTTCTTGTGATTCTTTTCTCCCTATCCACTTTCTTTCTATACAAAAACCCATTTTACTTCTGTATTTTTATTGCTGAACTACGGTCTTGCGTGATACAATAGTTTTAAATGTACTGCCATTTCTGAAGCACAGAAATGGGAAAACGGAGGATAAAGCTATGAGCAAAAAGACAAACTATACTTTAAGATTGATACTCGGCATGTACCTGACTTTTATCGGTATCAACCTCATCAGAGAGACCGTCGCTTCTCAACCAAGCGACTTTGCATTCAAGATTTTTATGGGGATTGCTTTTGCCGCTATCGGAGCCGGTTATGTAATCTGGATTATAAAAAGAATGGTTGCTTTCAAAAAATCTGAACAAGAAAAACAAAAACGCGAGGAAGCCGCAGAGGCAGCGCTTCGTAAAATGGAGCAGCGCAGAGAACGCGTCATGGTACAAAGCAGAACTGCACCGATGCCTTCTCCTGCTGAGTTGGAAAAAGGACTGAAAGATATCAAAGCAGAATCTAACACGGAAACAGTTCCTTCATCCAAAGAGCCTGACCAGAAAGAAAGCGAAATGAAAACCGCTAAACAAACAGATGCCACAGTAAAAGAAACCATTGTAAAATCTTCAGTCAGCCTTGATATTGAAGAAGATGAAGAAACAGGCGAAAACGAAGAGACAGATTATGAGGAGAAATAATATGCGAGTAGGTATGGGATATGATGTTCACAAATTAGTAGAAAACAGAGATCTGATCCTTGGAGGAGTTACCATTCCTTACGAGAAAGGATTACTGGGACATTCTGATGCAGATGTTCTTTTACATGCAATTATGGATGCGCTCCTTGGAGCCGCAGCATTGGGAGATATCGGGAAACATTTTCCGGATTCTGACGATAAATACAAGGGAATTTCCAGTATCAAATTATTAGAACATGTTGGAAAGTTGTTAGATGAACATCAATATATTATTGAAAATATTGATGCAACGATCATTGCACAAAAGCCAAAAATGCGTCCACATATTGACCAGATGCGTGAAAATATTGCAAACGCGTTAAATATTACAATCGATCAGGTGAATGTCAAAGCCACCACAGAGGAAGGTCTTGGATTTACCGGAAATGGAGACGGTATTTCTTCACAAGCAATCTGTGCATTGGAAAAAATAACAAATTACAGCAGTTACGATGTCACCCCATCCCAAAGAGCTTGTGACACTTGTCAGGGCTGCTGCAAACAATAAGGACGATATGAGATGCAGATAAGAAAATTAATCCCCGCAGAACACGCACAAACAAGAGCTCTGTGGGAGCAAGTATTTGATGAAGATTCGAAATCTTTTCTGGATTACTATTATTTCATGAAAGCAAAAGACAATGAGATCTATGTAATCGAAGAAGATGGAAATATTCAATCCATGATACAGTTAAATCCATACACACTAAAGACAAACGAAGCCCGCTTTCGTGGAAATTATATCATAGGGGTAGCAACTGCTCCAGACTATCGGAAAAGAGGTTATATGGGACAGCTTTTGCGTCAGACCATGCAAGATATGTATACCCGCAAAGAATTGTTTACCTTCTTAATGCCTGCTGCCGAAGCAATCTATACACCTTATGATTTTCGTTATGTATACAGACAGTCACAGGAGACGCTCCAACAATTCACATTTAAAGCAACGGATGAACCATCCTATGTTAATAGAGAAGCCTCTTTTTTTGACTGTGAACAGCTTGCCTCTTTCTTTTCTGAGCATATTGAAGCAAATTGGCAAGTATGTACGATCCGTGATACAGCCTATTATCAGTCTGTTCTACTTGAACGTCAAAGCGAGCTGGGTGGTATCCGAATGGTCTTTGATGGGGAGAAACTTATCGGCACATTTACCTATATGGCAGAAGAGGGATTAGAAGTTCTGGAACCGCTTTTCCTTTCCGGATATGAAGACGCATTTTATGCAGCCTTATCTACATTAGCAACAGAAAAGCAACTGGATTTTCCAATAAAAATCTATGCCACACAGCAGGCATGTACAAGTAAAAAGCCACTCATCATGGCACGTATTTTGCGTTTAGAAGACTTTTTGAAAACATTGACTGTAAGATCCGGCGAACAACTTCACTGTTCCTTTGCAGTTCTGGATTCCATCCTTCCGCAAAACAGTAAAGTCTTGGAAATCAACGGAGATGCTGCAGATTCCGATGTCCCTTGTCACATTCAGGTAAGAGAGACCGAAGATTCGGAAGGTGTTCTTACCATCGGCGCCCTGACAAGCCTGTTGTTCGGCTATAAAGCAGTTGAGGCAATCACTTCGGAAGAGAATGTCATTCTATCAGAACATTTGGCATTGGAGCTTCAGAAAATCCAGCCATTGACACAGATTTATCTAAATGAGATCGTCTAGGCAAACATTTTATAAGAATTGGAGTATAAATTGTAAAATAGAAGCAGTTGACAAAATGATCAATTTTGCATAATATATAATGTATTGGAATAAAAGTAAGAAAAGCTAAGAACGGAGAGAGTAACAAAGGAATCTACTCACCAGAGAGAAACTGCCACCGGCTGAGAGCAGTTTTTGAGGAAAGTTTGTGAAGTGCATCCAGGAGCTGATTTTGTGAATCAAGTAGCAGAATACGGGTAACGGACGTTATACGTTATAAGTGAAAGAATTTATTTCTTTTAATAGAGTGGAACCGCGGATAAACTTCGTCTCTTATGCAGAGATGGAGTTTTTCTTTTATTAGAATTGTTTTTTCTGATACCACTGTATGAAAGTGAGGAGAAAATTATGGGAATGATATCCTATATCAAGGAAGAAATCAATGTTGTGAAAGAACGTGACCCGGCAATCAAATCCGGATGGGAAGTATTGCTTTATCCAAGCTTTAAGGTCATGCTGAGTTATCGAGTCGCACATAAATTGTATATGAAAAAACATTATTTTATGGCAAGATGGGTTTCCCAGAGAGCTGTCCGTAAGACAGGAATCGAGATTCATCCGGGAGCAACCATCGGAAAAGGACTGTTTATCGACCACGGAAGCGGTGTGATCATCGGTGAAACAGCAATCTTAGGTGACAACATCACCCTCTATCAGGGAGTGACACTCGGTGGTACCGGAAAAGAACAAGGAAAACGACATCCTACGCTGAAAGACAATGTCATGGTAAGTGCAGGTGCCAAAGTCATCGGTTCCTTTACTATCGGTGAGAATTCGAAGATCGGTGCCGGTTCGGTCGTCCTTGAAGAAGTACCGCCAAACTGTACCGTAGTTGGTGTTCCCGGACGTATCGTACGAAGAGATGACAAGAAGGTACCTCGTGAAGAATTAGATCAGGTACATCTTCCAGACCCGGTTCTCAACGATATCAAAGAATTGCAGATTGCGAATTTCCAATTACACGAGCAGCTTCTGGAAATGGAAAACCGTTTAAGAGACTGCGTAGAAGCAAACTGCAAGAAAAACACAACAATGGATATTTCGGATGCATCCGCATCCGCAAAAAGCAACAAGGAGGATAAATAAATGAAACTGTATAACACGATGTCAAAACAAAAAGAAGAATTCGTGCCATTAGAAGAAGGCAAAATAAAAATGTATGTCTGCGGTCCGACCGTATATAATTTTATCCATATCGGTAACGCACGTCCAATGATTGTATTTGATACCGTCAGAAGATATTTTGAATACAAAGGATACGATGTGAATTTCGTATCTAACTTTACTGATGTCGATGACAAGATCATCAAAAAAGCAAATGAAGAAGGTGTGACAGCCGAGGAGATTTCCAAGAGATATATCGCAGAATGCAAAAAAGATATGGATGGCATGAATGTAAAACCTGCCACAAAAAATCCTCTCGCGACGGAAGAAATCGGTGGCATGATCGAACTCATCCAGACACTCATCGACAAAGGTTATGCCTATGAGAAGAACGGAACAGTATATTATCGTACCCGTCAATTCAAAGATTACGGAAAATTATCTCATAAAAACTTAGATGATCTTCGTTCCGGCAATCGTTCCCTTCTGGTCAGCGGAGAAGACGAAAAGGAAGACCCATTGGATTTCGTTCTCTGGAAACCAAAGAAAGAGGGTGAACCTGCATGGGAATCACCTTGGAGTGCCGGAAGACCTGGATGGCACATCGAGTGTTCTGAGATGTCCAAAAAATATTTAGGAGAACAGATTGATATCCACGCTGGAGGAGAAGACCTCGTTTTCCCTCATCATGAAAATGAAATTGCTCAAAGTGAGGCTGCAAACGGAAAAGAATTTGCAAAATACTGGCTTCACAATGCATTTTTAAATATCGATAACAAAAAGATGTCCAAATCACTTGGCAATTTCTTTACTGTTCGTGAAATCAGCGAAAAATACGATCTGCAAGTACTTCGTTTCTTCATGTTAAGTGCTCATTACAGAAGTCCGTTAAACTTCAGCAGCGATTTGATGGAAGCAGCGAAAAACGGATTGGAAAGAATCCTTACCGCCACAGATAACTTAAAGTTCCTCGCCGACAATGCAAAATCCGACGTTCTTACAGATGCAGAGAACGATGCTCTTACCAAAACTCAGGAATATGTCACAGCATTTGAAAAAGCAATGGATGATGACTTCAATACCGCAGACGCGATTGCCACAATCTTTGACCTTGTAAAATATGCCAACACAACCGCTTCCGGCGAAAGTTCCAAGGCTTATGTCACAGCGTTGTATGAATTGATTGTAAAACTCGCAGATGTACTCGGCATCATCGTAGAAAAGAAAGAAGAACTTCTCGATGCAGATATCGAAGCATTGATCCAAGAACGTCAGGCAGCAAGAAAAGAACGTAACTTTGCAAGAGCAGATGAGATTCGTGATGAACTTTTAGCAAAAGGAATCCTTTTGGAAGATACAAGAGAAGGTGTAAAATGGAAGAGAGCATAACAATGGATTTTCGTGATTGTATTGAAAATGCGCTCCAATTAAAAGAGGTGGATGTGAATCAATATTCACCTCTTGTTTTAGCATATATCGGAGACTGTGTATATGATCTGATCATCAAAAGCATGATCATCAATCGCGGAAATAAACAGGTAAATAAAATGCATGAGGAGACAAGTCATCTGGTACAGGCTTCAGCACAGTCTTTGATGATGCGTGCAATGCAGGAACATTTGGATGAAGAAGAACATGCCGTCTATAAAAGAGGACGAAATGCAAAATCTGTATCTCCTGCTAAAAATCAGTCCATCACCGACTATCGACGTGCAACCGGATTTGAAGCACTTGTCGGTTATTTATATCTGAAAAAAAGATATGAACGCTTAATAGATTTAATCAAAATAGGATTAGACAGTTTAGAAAATGAAACAAAATAAGGAGAAAATCATGTCAGATAAAATCGAAAAAGAATTCGAAAAAGATAATCGTGAACATACTCTGGTTGTAGAAGGAAGAAATGCGGTTCTCGAGGCATTTCGTTCCGGCAAACCAATTGATAAAGTATTCGTCTTGGACGGATGTCAGGATGGTCCGGTTCGCACCATTGTAAGAGAAGCGAAAAAACACGATACGATCATCAACTTTGTTGGAAAAGACCGTTTGAATCAAATCTCTGTAACCGGTAAGCATCAGGGTGTCATTGCATATGCTGCAGCCTATGAATATTCAGAAGTCGAAGATATGTTAAACCTGGCCAAAGAGCGCGGCGAAGACCCGTTTTTGATTCTGCTTGATAACATTGAAGACCCTCATAATCTCGGTGCTATCATCCGTACAGCCAATTTGGCCGGTGCACACGGTGTCATTATTCCAAAACGAAGAGCCGTTGGTCTTACTGCAACCGTCGCCAAAACTTCTGCCGGAGCGCTGAATTATACTCCGGTTGCGAAAGTCACAAATCTCGCAAAAACAATGGAAGAATTAAAAGAAAAAGGACTTTGGTTTGTATGTGCCGATATGGGTGGCGAATCCATGTATCGTTTAAATTTAAAAGGACCTATCGGACTTGTGATCGGCAATGAGGGCGAGGGTGTAGGAAGACTCGTAAAAGAAAAATGTGATTTTATCGCAAGTATTCCGATGAAGGGAGAAATCGATTCTCTCAATGCATCCGTGGCAGCAGGCGTGCTTGCTTACGAAATCGTTCGCCAGAGACTGAACTAACATAGGAAGGATATCTCCATGGGCAAATACGATAAAATTCCAGATGAACAACTGATCTGCCGTTTAAGAGGCGGTGAAAACGAAATTATGGATTATCTTATGATCAAATATAAATCCATGGTTCGAAGAAAAGCCAGAGCAATGTATTTGATTGGCGGAGATAACGATGATTTGATTCAGGAAGGAATGATCGGGCTTATCAAAGCGGTTCGGGATTTTGATTTAAAAGCAGGACAGTCCTTTGCCAGTTTTGCGGAACTGTGCGTATCACGCCAGATGTATTCCGCCATTGAGTCCTCCAAACGGAAAAAACATATTCCTTTGAATTCCTATATTTCTCTTTATGAAGAAGGAAAACATGAGGACGAGAAAACACTTCCCTTGATCGATACCATTGAACCGGAAGTAGAGAACAATCCGGAGACTCTTTATTTTGGAAAAGAATTTTCAGAAGCATTCATTGATAATCTGAAAGACAATTTAAGTGATTTAGAAAATCATGTTCTCTATCTGCATATGATGGGAACCAATTACCGGGATATTGCTGAGTTGCTCGGCAAAAGTCCGAAAACGATTGATAATGCATTACAAAGGATCCGAAATAAGGCAGGTAAGCTTTTAAATCAGTAAAAACCTTTTCATATTCCTTTCCGGAGTTGAAAAATTTTGCAAATTATTTTTGAAAGAGCTATTGACAAATCATAAAGTAGATGTTATATTCTATGAGTATGCCGCACAGCGAGGTTCAAGAGCTGTTCTTTACAGACACCGTAGCTGGCGAGTAATGATAATAGGAGGTGCCATATGTACGCGATTATAGCAACAGGTGGTAAACAGTACAAAGTAGCCGAAGGCGATATCATTAAAG
>DAVZKO010000121.1:0-7316 GCA_052272205.1 Schaedlerella sp.
CTGATGTTCCACTTGCTCTTTCGAGATACCACGCTGTGATATCTGTTACTGTGAGAACTGTCAGAAGGCTTTCAGAAATTTTTTGTCTGAGAAATTTGATGGAAATATAGAGTTGTTAAATAACACATATGGGACAACATTCTGGTCGCAGGAATATAATGAGTTTGATGAAATTCCGGTGCCGGCAGAGACAATTACGACACATAATCCGTCTCTTCGTCTGGACTGGGAGAGATTCCGGAATAAAAGCATTGTTGACTTCGCAGATTTTCAGGTTGATCTGATCAAAGAAATCTGTCCTTCGGCGGTTGTGATCCATGACTTCCCGGGAGGGGGACTCGATAAACATGTGGATTACAGCAAAGTGTCGAAAAAGTTAGACATCGCAGCATACAATAATTACCCGGTATGGGGCGGTCAGAAGAAGCCGATTGCTCCAAATGAAATCGCATTCGGGCTGGATTACATCCGTGGACTAAAAGGTGAGAACTTCTGGATCACAGAAGCAATTATGGGAGCTCAGGGGCATGATGTTACCGGATTCCTGCCAAGACCGAATCAGGCGAAGATGTGGTCCTCTCAGGGAATGGCAAGAGGCTGTGATTCCATCATGTACTTCCGTTACCGGGGTGCAACAAAAGGTGCCGAGCAGTTCTGTTACGGCGTGATCGACGCGGACAATAAGAAACGCCGCAAGTTCTATGAAGTCCAGAACTTCTTTACAGAGATTAAAAAGCATGAAGATGTGCTGACAACATCGATTAAAAGTGATGTGGCAATTGTTTACGATTATGATTCACTGGCAGCCTTTCGAACCCAGAAACAGAGCATTCTGCTGGATCCATCAAATGAAATGAAGAAGATTCACAAAGCGTTTTACGATGAAAATGTTATGGTGGATGTGATTCCGGAAGATCGGGACTTTTTAGAATATAAGGTAGTAATACTTCCGCAGATGATTATTATGAAACCGGAATTTCGTGAAAGAGTGGAAGCCTTTGTTGAAAATGGAGGAACGGTGGTCCTGACGTACAGAAATGCAGTGAAGAATGCAGACAATAATCTGGAGCTCGGGAAAATGATACCGCTTGGATATGACAAGCTTGCGGGTGTATATGTGGATGAAACAGAAAGTCTTCAGGATCTGAATGCGTTTAAAATCAAAGGATGTGGACCGTTCGAAGATACAGAAGGATATGGCGGCATTTTCAGAGATATGTTAGTTAGCGTAGACGCGGACGTTCTCTATCGTTATGATGATGAAGAATATTATAAAAATTATGCAGCGGTGACACGCAAGAAGAATGGAAACGGAATGGTATACTATATCGGATGTGGCGTGGATGAGGGAACTTTGAAACGAATCATGAATCGAATCTGCCTGGAGCAGGCGATAGAAACGACTACGTCACCGGAAGGTGTCGAAGTTGTGAAACGTGGAGCAAATCTGGAAAAGACCATTGTGATCAATCATAATAATTATGAAATAACATATAAAGAAAGAACATATGCACCGTTTGAGTTCGACATTATTAAGAATCCCACGGCAAACGCACGAAAAAAATTAGAAGAAAAAATCGATGAGTAATATAAAACTCGTCGATTTTTTTATTCAAATTTGATATAATTGTTTTAGAACATCTATATCAAAGGAGAAGTTAAAAATGACTGTTGAAATCATGAAATATTTTGAAGTAATAGAAGATAAAAGGGAAGCGTGGAAAGTGAAACACAATCTTTTGGGAATTATATTTATGGCTATTGTAGCAACCATATGTAAAGCAGAAACATGGCAGGAAATAGCAGCTTTTGCAGAAGAAAAAGAGGAATGGTTTCGGAAATATCTTGTATTAGAAAATGGAATTCCGTCACATGATACCTTTGAAAGATGTTTTCGGATTATCAATCCCAAACAGTTTCAAAAATGTTTTATAGCATGGACTGAATCATTGTGGACAGAAAAAGAAGGAGAAATCGTTTCAATTGACGGAAAAACCATGCGAAGAACTTTTGATGCAGCATGTGATAAAAAGCGATTCATATTGTGAGTGCATGGGCAAGCGAAAACGGAATTGTTATGGGTCAGGTAAAAACAGAAGAAAAAAGTAACGAGATAACGGCAATACCGGAATTGTTGGATTTACTGGTTGTAGAAGGATGTGTTGTAACAATCGATGCCATGGGGACGCAAAAAGATATTGCAAAAAAGATCAGAGAAAAGAAAGCAGAGTATGTATTGGCGGTTAAGGAGAATCAGCCGACTTTATATAGAGATATTCAAGATTATTTTGAAACAGCGTTAGAAGATAAAACTGGAGATTTTGAAGCAGAAAAGCAAGTACAGATGGAAAAAGGACATGGAAGAATAGAAAAAAGAATTTATTATTACAGTAATGACATCAAATGGATGCCACAAAAAAAGGCGTGGAAAGATTTGAAAGGAATAGGGATGGTTATCCGTGAAAGTACAGAAAAAGGAAAGACTACAAAGGATGTCAGGTATTATATAAGCAACATAGAAAAAGATATAGAATTATTTGCGAAAGCGGTCAGAAAACATTGGGGAGTAGAAGCAATGCATTGGAATCTGGATGTTACATTCCGAGAAGACGAAATGCGTTCGAGGAAAGATTACTTGCCAGAGAATTTGGGTGCTTTAAAAAGAATAGCATTAAATATGCTGAAACGTGAAAGCAGTGTGAAAAAAAGCATGAATATAAAAAGGCAAAAAGCCTGTTTGAATGAAACTTATTTAGAAAAAGTGATTTTTGGATAAATTAAAAACGCGAAGTACAAAGAAATGATCGGGAAACGCTGTCATGCGTTTTCCGTGGAGATGGTAGGAGAGATTCTTGCGGTCATGCGGGAGCTTGCCTGTGAAGGGATGACGATGATTATCGTAACACATGAAATGGGATTTGCGAAAGAAGTGGCGGACAGAGTATTTTTTATGGATGAAGGGGGAATTGCGGAAGAAGGAGAACCCGAGGCTCTTTTTAAGAATCCTAAAGGAGAAAGACTTAAAAGTTTTCTAAGCAAGGTCTTATAAATGCAATAAGAAATTTAATAAAAAGAGATAACAAATGTATCATATAATGAGTGCGATATAGAAGGAAATGCCACATAGATGAAGTGTTTAATCTATGTGGCATTTCATTAATGTAAGGGGGATTTTCAAGCTACTTCTGATATTTACTCTCCGGTGCTACTTCTGCGTGTGGACACTCAATCTTCTCCTTGATTGGAGCAACCGGAGCAACCCAGCGAATCGCATTCTTAATAATCTGCAGTACATGTGGATTGTGATAGGTAGGATTTGTCTCATGTCCAGGCTGGAAATAGAAGACTTTACCATAGCCTCTTGTCCAGGTACAGCCGGAACGGAATACTTCTCCGCCGCGGAACCAGCCGGTGAAGATGACATCATCCGGTTTTGGAATATCAAAATATTCTCCGTACATCTCTTCCACATCTAATTCGAAGCTTGCAGGAATTCCCTGTGCAATCGGATGAGTCGGAGCGGTTGTGAAGATACGCTCAAAATCGCCTTCACGCCACTGTAATGTACAGCTTGTGCCAAGCAGGAAACGAAGAGGCTTGCAAAGATGAGCAGAATGTAGTGCGATAAATCCCATACCGCGAAGTACACGGTTCTGAATCTTGCGGGCAAGTTCATCCGGTACTGCGTCATGTCCTACATGTGCCCACCAGATCAGAACATCAGTCTTCTCAAGAAGTTCATCTGGAAGACCGAATTCCGGCATATCCAGAGTAACAAGTGTTACGGATACATCATCCATCTGAGAAATATAATCTTTTAATGTTCCGCCAAGTCCGAGCGGATAAGCCTCTTTGATGGCTTTGGAGCCTTTCGCGTGATGCTGTTCCACTTCAGCTTTCTTATCTTCCGGGATATGAACAAAACGATAATCCGGAGTAGGCATTTCCTGGAGTTTTTCATACCAAATCGTAACGTTTATCATAGGATAATAACCTCGCTTTCTAAAACTAGTATCTGTTTAGTACAGTTACAATTAATTTTATTATAACAGATTTGCAGATAAATTCACGTACCAAAATAGGTTGCTTGTCGGGGCAGAATATGATATTGTTTGTTTTGCATGAATAAAAGACCTGGCTAAGCGATATAGTAGGGAAACACCATCGGACCTCGATTCGAAAGAACCTCGCTAAGCGTTTACGGTAGGGGAGTGAATCAAGTGGAAAAAGCAAAGAAAAAATATA
Organism: Schaedlerella sp.; assembly: GCA_052272205.1. Lineage (GTDB taxonomy): Bacteria > Bacillota > Clostridia > Lachnospirales > Lachnospiraceae > Schaedlerella. The sequence goes on from DAVZKO010000121.1 coordinate 4,246, forward strand.
GAAAAAAGACAAATAGAAGAGAGCAGACCAAAGAAACACTCACGGTGAAAGATATCTTGAAAGAAGAGACGGTTGCATTTTTGGATACAGAATTTTTGACGTCTCAACGGAAGGGCGGACCACCGTCGAAGCTGGTATCAATTGGCTTTGTAATCTGTCGTAAGGATTTTAAAGAAGTGGAGCGATTCCATTCTTATATCTATATGGAAGATGAATTGCATAATCGATTTCGTGAAGTAACGGGGATTACGGAAGAAGATGTATTGAATGCGCCGGACTATGAGTTGGTAATGGAAGAAGTTGCAGAGCGTCTGGCACTTTGGAATGTGACGAGGATCTTTGTATGGGGACCGGATCAGATGGTCATACAGAGGGATCTGCAGGCGTATCGAGACGATATCTCCAAGCGGACAAGAAAGTCAGTCAATCGAATGATACGCATGATCAAAGATATCGAGGCTGTCTATTCCAAGAAGTTGAAGATACACAATATTGGAATTGCCAATCTCAAGTTGCTTTGTGGCCTGGGTTCGGAAGTGAGTCATGATGCATTGGATGATTCGATTGATTTGAAAGATGTAATCCAATATGTTGATACAAAAGGCTGTCCGGATTATATGGTGCAGGCGATGAAAGCATATCTGGCAGACAAAGAGTTATATTGTCGTTATCGTAGATTTCATGAAAAATGGGATGAAGTACCGAATGGATTGATAGAAAAAAGTAAGGCATTGATTCAGGAATTAGAAAAAGTAAATTCTATGGAAGCAAAAGCTTTGCGTGACGATATTCATGTAATATGTACAGGCGCGGATACAGTATTCCCGACACCGGAAGAATATATTGAACAAGAGTTGTTGTAGAATATTTTGCGGATAATTACGATACAAGTGCGAAATAATAGGCAATTAGAGACGAACGGAACAATTGTCAGATATTTACAAAAAACGAACAAAATAATACAAAATATTGTACTTGCGAATAATATAGTATTATGTTAGAGTAACGTGTAGAAGGACGAGGGCGTTCAAAGCATGAAAATGCTTTGAGCGCCCTTTTGTTATGGCGACGAGGAAAATGCGTCATGCTTGCATGGCAGCATTTGACGACCGCTAATCAGCTGATAAAACTCGCAAAGCGTGTTTTATCGCTGCTGTGAACACCTGATGAGGTCTTTTCGAGCTTAGTTACCGATGGTGTTACCGATTACTGTGAACACTTGGCGAGGTTAGCTACCGATGGTGTCACAAATTGATTCTGTAAACGAAAAATAGGAGGATGAGAGATGAACACAGGAGATACTGCTTTTATGATGATTTGTACCGCGTTTGTATTTTTTATGACGCCGGGTCTTGCGTTTTTTTACGGGGGACTTGTCAGACGAAAAAATGTCGTAAATACAATGATGGCATGTGTGGCAATCATGGGATTATCCGTTGTTATGTGGACATTGTTTGGGTATTCTTTGTCATTTGGAGGAAATCATGGCGGAATTATAGGAGATTTCCGCTGGTTTGGATTGAATGGAGTAGGCATGGAGCCGGGACCATATGCGGATACAATCCCACATCTGGTATTCTGTGCGTTCCAGATGATGTTTGCAATGATCACACCGGCGTTGATCACCGGTTCCTTGGTTGGAAGAATGAGATTTAAAGCATTATTCCTGTTTGTGGCATTGTGGTCTGTTGTTGTTTATTATCCACTGGCTCATATGGTGTGGGGAGAGGGTGGATTCCTTGCAGCAATCGGTTCTGTAGACTTTGCCGGCGGTGATGTTGTACATATCAGTTCCGGTATCACTGCGTTGACACTTGCAATCATTCTTGGACGACGCAGAGGTTATGAAGTGATGACTTATCGAATTCATAACATTCCATTTGTTGTACTTGGAGCAACGATTCTCTGGTTTGGCTGGTTTGGGTTCAATGCAGGAAGTGCTCTTGAGGCAAATGGTCTGGCTGCGCATGCATTTATGACATCTGCGATTTCAGCAGCGGCGGCGTTACTTTCATGGATGTTTTTGGATGTCATTCACGATGGAAAGCCCACTCTGGTCGGTGCAGCGACAGGCCTTGTAGTAGGACTTGTGGCAATCACACCGGGGGCAGGTTTTGTTCCAATCTGGTCTTCTTTTATTATCGGAGCATTGGTAAGTCCGATTTGTTATTTCGGAGTTGCATTAATTAAGAAGAAACTGAAAATAGATGATGCATTGGATGCTTTTGGCTGCCATGGTATCGGTGGAATCTGGGGAGGAATCGCAACCGGTATTTTTGCACAGAGTTCAATCAATGATGTGGCTCGTTGGAATGGCCTGGTATTCGGGGATTATCGTTTGTTTGTAGCACAGATAGTAGGAATTCTTGTGACGGCAGTGATTGCAGTTGTAGGAACATTGATCTGTGTGGCTGTAGTTAAAGTCTTTACACCGCTTCGTGTAGATGTCAAAGACGAACAGATGGGACTGGATATTTCACAACATGGAGAGAGTGCATATCCAAGTTTCAATGGATTGGATCAGTAATGTGTGTAAGATAGAGGTTTAGGGAGGTTATTGGAAATGATGATTAAAATAGATGCCATTGTGCGCGAGGAAAAGTTTGAAGATGTCAAAGAGGCACTTCAGGATATTGAAGTAAATGGAATGACTGTATCACAAGTAATGGGATGCGGGGCGCAACATGGATATACAGAAATTGTCCGTGGTATGGAAATTGGAATTCAGATGCGTCCGAAAATAAAATTTGAGATTGTTGTTTCTTCTGAAGAATGGGAGAAGAAAACCATCGATGCGATACAGAAAGCGGCATATACAGGGGAAATGGGAGATGGAAAAATCTTCAGTTATGAAATAAGATCTGCTTTGAAAATTCGTACAAAAGAGACCGGATATGATGCGATTCAGGTGACAGAATAAAAAATGTGAAAAAATTGAAAAAAAGGCTTGCAATTTCTAATATGCTATGATATTATAAATTTCGGCTGTTACAGACGGAACAGCCGAAATGAATAAGGCTCCATGGTCAAGCGGTTAAGACATCGCCCTTTCACGGCGGTAACACGGGTTC
>DAVZKO010000122.1:0-7098 GCA_052272205.1 Schaedlerella sp.
AGCATTCTGTAATGCACTTCTTGTAACCTTAGCCGGGTCAAGAATACCAGCATCTATCATGTTGACATACTCTTCCTTGTATGCATCAAATCCTGTACCAACTTCAGAACGCGTTCTACTGCTTCTGCCTCTACCAGATTTGGGCGGCTCTTTGCATGATAGATTGGTGCTGTCTTGCCTTCCTCTACCAGCTTTTTCTTCATATACTCTACCACTTCATGGTTTTCACAGTGAAATGCAGTCACTCCTCCAATCTCTTTCATCTTCTTCAATATCTGAAGGACCTCTGCATCATTTAACTTAAATCCATATGTCAAATATGCTTTTACACTTGGAATTCCATCCTCAGCCATCGTCTCAAGCTCCGCAATAATTGCATCGTCTACGTGCTGGGCAACACCATGGAATCCATAGTCAATAACAGCTTTACCCTCTGCCAGTTTCTTATACACATCAAACTGATAATGAAGTGGAATTCCCGCCGGGCCAAATGCCATATGATCTACGATCGAAGTCGTACCGCCGCATGCTGCTGCCACTGTTCCATCATAAAAATCATCTACCGCTCTGGAAATCCCCACATCCAGATCCATATGCGTATGTACATCCACAGCCCCCGGAATGATGTATCTTCCTTCCGCATCAATCACTGAGTCCACATCTGTCTCCGGCAAATCTGTTCCAATCCATTTTACCTTCTCATTTTCAATCAAAATATCTGCCTGATATGTCTCAGAATCTGAAACAATCATTCCGTTTTTAATCAAAGTACTCATGTTCTCTTCCCCATTTCTTTTCGGTAATTTACGCACAATCACCTTTGTATAGTCTAACTAATATTGTGCTGTGTTTTAGGGGAGATGTCAAGGAAATTCACCAAATTTTCCGGAGGATGTTAAATTGTTACTGTGTAATTCCACGCATCGTAAGCTGGATTCTCTTCTTTTTCAAATCCACGCTCATGACTTTGACATCTACGATATCTCCCACACTGACTGCTTCCAATGGATGTTTGATATATTTATCTGTAATCTGGGAAATGTGCACGAGACCATCCTGATGTACTCCGATATCCACAAATACACCAAAGTCGATAACATTTCGAACCGTTCCCTTTAAGACCATACCTTCCTTCAAGTCCTTCATTTCCAGGACATCGGTACGAAGGATCGGTTTCGGCATCTCATCACGTGGATCTCTCGCAGGTTTCTCCAACTCTTTCACAATATCACGCAATGTAATTTCTCCAATTTCCAGTTCTTCGGCAAGTTTCTTGTAATCTTTGATTGTCAGAGACAATCCTGTCAGATTACCATCGCTTACATCTTCCAGTGAGAATCCCTGTTTTTCAAGTAATTTGGCTGCTGCCTCATAAGACTCCGGATGTACACCGGTAGCATCCAGCGGATTCTTACCACCTTGAATTCTCATAAATCCGGCACACTGCTCAAACGCTTTCGGTCCGAGTTTTGCAACTTTCAACAGTTGTTTACGGTCTGTAAATGTTCCGTTTTCTTCACGGTATGCAACAATATTTTTAGCAATGGCACCGGAAATTCCTGAAATATAAGATAATAATGGAGCCGATGCTGTATTCAAATCCACACCAACTTTGTTTACACAGTCTTCTACCACACCATTCAATGATTCGCCCAGTTTCTTCTGGTTCATATCATGCTGATACTGTCCGACACCGATGGATTTCGGATCAATCTTAACCAACTCGGCAAGCGGGTCCTGCAGACGACGTGCGATGGATGCCGCACTTCTCTGTCCAACGTCGAATTTTGGAAATTCTTCACTGGCCAGTTTACTTGCCGAATAAACAGAAGCTCCCGCCTCATTTACAATGACATATTGCACATGCTGGTCCGGCATCTCTTTTAACAATTCTACGATGAACTGTTCAGACTCACGTGAAGCTGTTCCATTCCCAAGAGAGATCAAGGATACATGATACTTTGGAATAATCTTCTTGAGCAAATCTTTTGACGCCTTGATTTTCGCCGGAGTGGTCGGTGCTGTCGGATAGATGACTGTTGTGCCAAGCACTTTTCCTGTCGCATCGACCACTGCCAGTTTACAACCGGTACGAAATGCCGGATCCCATCCAAGTACAACCTGACCTGTGATCGGAGGCTGCATCAAAAGCTGGTGCAGATTCTTGCCGAATACTTCAATCGCTCCGTCTTCTGCTTTCTCTGTCAGCTCACTTCGAATCTCTCGCTCGATTGCAGGTGCGATCAGACGCTTATAACTATCCTCCACAACCTCTTTCAAGACCGGCGTTGTATACGGATTATCCTGGTGAATCACCTGTTTTTCCAGATAGCGTAAAATATCCTCTTCCGGCGCTTCAATCTTCACTGTCAGAAACTTCTCTTTCTCTCCACGATTCAATGCCAGAATCCGGTGTCCTGCCAGTTTACCGAGAGCTTCTTCGAATTCATAATACATCTCATAAACAGACTCCGCCTCGGCATCTTTTGCTGCTGAAACCAGTTTTCCCTTTTTCATCGTCTGCTTACGGATCCAGCTTCGATAATCCGCCTCATCGGAAATCGACTCTGCAATGATGTCTTTCGCTCCTGCGATGGCATCCGCCGCTGTCTTTACTTCCTTTTCCTCGGATACATATTTCTCTGCTTCTTCTTCCAGCGCAACCTTCGTCTGCTGCAAAGTAATCAATGTAGCCAATGGCTCAAGACCTTTCTCCTTCGCGATCGTCGCACGAGTTCTTCTCTTCGGACGATATGGACGATATAAGTCCTCTACAACAACCAAAGTCTCAGCAGCAAGAATCTGCGATTTCAATTCTTCTGTTAATTTCCCCTGCTCTTCAATACTGGATAATACCTGCTCTTTTTTCTCTTCCAGATTGCGAAGATAAATCAGTCGCTCATACAACTTTCTCAACTGCTCATCGTTCAATGAGCCGGTTACTTCTTTTCTATATCGTGAAATAAATGGAATCGTGTTGCCCTCGTCAATCAATTTGACCGCCGCATCAACCTGCCAGCGTTTTACCTGGAGTTCTTCCGTTAATCTCTGATTAATATCCATACTTTGTTTTTCCCTCTCGTAAATGATATTCAGCGTTTTTGCTGTTACTGTTCACAGTAACTTTTCGCTACTTTGCTTATTATACACAATGGACCTTATGATTGACAAGTATGATAAAATGTTTTCAGATATAAAAGGAGACTAAAACGCTTATGAATCGTACCATCACTTACCATATATCCGAATGCGATGCCGGATTGCGTATCGAACAGTTCCTGCGTCGTAAAGGTTACTCCCGCCAGAATCTCACCGACTTAAAGAAGATGCTCGAAAGCATTCTTGTAAACGGAATCTGGCTTCACCTGAATGAACACCTTCATACAGGTGACACGCTTACCATCCGCATTCAGGAAACCGAATGTTCCGAGAAGATTCCTCCAACAGAACTTCCGCTGAATATCATTTACGAAGATGAGGATATTCTTGTCATCAACAAACCTGCCGGCATGCCAATCCATCCGTCGCAGAATAATTATTATAATTCTCTTGCAAATGCATTGGCCTGGTATTATGAACAGCAGGAAAAACCATTTATCTTCCGCTGTACTAACCGTCTGGATCGCGACACTTCCGGTCTGACGATTATCGCTAAACATATGGTCAGTTCCAGTATCCTCTCGCAAATGGTAAGAGAACATACGATTTCGAGAGAATATCGTGCCATCGTCCGAGGTTCGGTCACGCCACCTTGCGGTACGATTGATGCTCCGCTTTCCAGAAAGCCAGGTTCTATCATTGAGCGTACTGTCGACTTTGAACACGGTGAGCGGGCTGTGACACATTATCAGGTATTAGAAGAGAAGAATGGGCACAGCCTTGTCTCCCTTCATCTGGAGACAGGCCGTACCCATCAGATTCGTATTCATATGAAGTATCTCGGTTTTCCGCTGATCGGTGATTATCTCTACAACCCGGATATGGAATTCATGACCAGACAGGCACTTCATTCTTATCGTATGCAGTTCACACATCCGATTACAGGGGAGCATATGGACTTTACCGCTCCGCTGCCGGAGGATATGCGAATGTTTGAGTTTGAAGGGTAGATTTTATATATTGATATATATGGGTTGCTTCTGCTTATATTTTCCTATAACTAAAAAGCGATTGTATCAGAAGATATCTTCTCCCAACACAATCGCTTTTCTTCTTATTTATTTTTCTTTCAACGCTCTCATCGAATTCAAAATCGCAATCACCGATACTCCAACATCTGCAAATACTGCTTCCCACATATTTGCCATACCAAGAGCACCTAAGATTAATACCAGTGCTTTGACTGCAAGTGCAAATACAATGTTCTGTTTTACAATGCGAAGTGTCTTTCTTGAAATTCTTACAACTGATGCAATCTTTCTCACATCATCATCCATCAGTACAACATCTGCCGCTTCGATGGCTGCATCCGAACCCATGCTTCCCATTGCAATACCGATATCTGCTCTGGAAAGTACCGGGGCATCATTGATGCCATCTCCGACGAATGCCAGTTTTTCTTTATTTCCCTGTGCAGATAATAATGTTTCAACCTGTGATACTTTGTCTCCCGGAAGCAGTTCTGCGTGAACTTCGTCCAGTGACAACTCTTCTGCAACTGCCTGTGCTGCCGCCTGTCGGTCACCTGTCAGCATAACACATTTCTTCACACCAACCTGTTTCATATCACGAATGGCTTCTTTTGCACCTTCTTTGATTGTATCAGAAATTACAATTGCTCCTGCAAATGTTCCTGCTTTTGCAACGTACACGATTGTTCCTGCGCTCTCACATGGTACATATTCAACCTGATGTGCTTTCATCAGTTTCTCGTTACCGATCAGAACTTCCTGCCCGTCAATCTTGACATTTACACCATGTCCGGCTTCTTCCTCGGCATCTGACACGCGATTCATATCGATATTCTGTGCATATGCTTCTTTGATTGAATTCGCGATTGGATGGGTAGAATATCCTTCTCCAAGTGCTGCCAACTCCAGCAATTCTGCTTCTGTACAATTAGCCGGTTTCAGCTCAGATACTTTGAATTCGCCTTTTGTCAATGTACCTGTTTTATCAAATACAATTGTTGTCATCTCAGCAACGGCTTCCAGATAGTTGCTTCCTTTTACAAGTACACCAATCTTAGATGCAGCTCCGATTCCGCCGAAGAATCCAAGCGGTACAGAAATAACAAGGGCACAAGGACAAGAGATAACAAGGAAAATACATGCTCTCTGAATCCAGTCTCCCCAGCCTCCGCCAAGAATAAGTGGCGGCAGGATTGCAAGAACTACTGCTCCGATTGTAACCACCGGTGTATAATATTTCGCAAAACGTGTGATAAAATTCTCCGTTCTTGACTTCTTGCTACTTGCATTTTCAACCAGCTCCAAAATCTTAGCAACTGTAGAATCATCAAATTCTTTCGTTGTGCGTACTTTCAATGTACCACTTCCATTGACACAACCGCTGATAATCTCATCACCGACTGTTGCACGTCTCGGAACCGACTCTCCTGTAAGTGCTGCAGTATCGATCATAGATTCGCCTTCTACAACAACACCATCCAATGGAATACGTTCACCTGGTTTTACCACGATCACGGTTCCAATCTCTACGTCATCCGGATCCACCTGAACCAGATTCCCATCTTCTTCAATATTGGCATACTCCGGGCAAATGTCCATCATTGCAGAAATGGACTGACGTGATTTGCCAACTGCATACCCCTGGAATAATTCTCCCACCTGATAGAACAGCATAACTGCTACTGCCTCTGAATATTCCTGCACTCCGAAAGCACCGAATGTTGCAACCATCATCAGGAAGTTTTCGTCAAACACCTGTCCGTTTCTGATGTTGCGGGCCGCTTTCCATACAATGTCATATCCAATAATCAGATAAGGAATTAAATAAATGATAAATAATACGATTGTATTCAAATTATCCAACATTCCCAGATGTTCTACAACCATCAACACCACAAACAAAATAAATGTGATGATGATACGATATAACATCTTTTTTTGCTTCTCTGTCATAACTCCTCCTAAAATCCGATTGACCTGTTTTTATTACTTCACAGCTATGCTGCGTTTTATAATACCTGCTCTTAATCGAATTGTTATAAATGCTGCTCTCCATACGCATGAAGAACAGCATTCTCTCATTACAATAATACTTTGCAATCCGGCTCAACTTTGGCACATACAGCAACTGCTTCTTTTACAATCTCATCAAATCTTTCATCATCTGCATCGATTGTCATCTTCTGCATCATAAAGCTTACGCTTGCATCGTTCACACCATCAATTTTTTTGATTGCTTCCTCCATTTTTGCTGCACAGTTTGCACAATCCAGATCCTGTAATTTAAATTTTTTCTTCATAATAATTTACTTCCTTTCTTTTTTTGCTTTTCTATCTGCATGGCTTCCATTACCGCTCTTTTCTTTATTTGTTCAGTAACCTTGTTCTGCCATTACATTCTTTTCTACTATTTTCTTTTGCAGGGTTGTTCTCTCCTGCATGTTTGCATTATTCTTCAATATGTTCTCTTCCCTGCGCGATAATTGTCCTAACATGACCATCTGCCAGTGAATAGAACACCTGCTTGCCTTCTCTTCTGCTTGTCACCAGTTTCGACTGTTTTAAGATTCGAAGCTGATGTGAAATTGCCGACTGTGTCATATTCAACGCTTCCGCCAAATCACAAACGCAAACTTCTGCCTCAAATAATACAAACAAAATTCGAATTCTTGTCGAATCTCCAAAGACCTTGAATAACTCTGCCAAATCATATAACTCATCTTCATCCGGCATCTGTTCATGGACAACCTTGAGTAAGTCTTCGTGTGTCTGACATTCTTCACAACATTCTACATCGTGTATTGCCATTCTTTGTCCTCCTTCGTTTTAACATATGAGCATCTGTTCATATGTTCACAATAGCACTGCCGGGTGCAAATGTCAAGAGGGGATTTCTATTTTCTTCACTAAGTCGTTACTATTCACAGTTGATTAAAAATAGGACGCCAACAAACCAGAGATTAATAAT
>DAVZKO010000123.1:0-7094 GCA_052272205.1 Schaedlerella sp.
CCTCTTTTCAGGAATTCCTGGTCGAACTCATTGAGGTAGACACCGAAAGGACAAACAGCATGTACAAGATACTAATCGTAGAAGATGATATGACGATTGCGGACTGTTTGAAGAATCATCTGGAAAAATGGGATTACGAGGTGGAGTGTGTCACCGACTTTAAAAATATTATGGAGACATTTGCAAGAACCGAACCGCAGTTGGTGTTGTTGGATATTGTGCTTCCATTCTTTAACGGCTTCCACTGGTGTCAGGAGATCAGAAAAATCTCCAAAGTGCCGATCATCTTCCTGTCATCAGTGAATGACAATATGAATATTGTGATGGCGATGAATATGGGAGGGGACGAATTTATTGAAAAGCCGTTTGATTTTGCGGTTGTAACGGCGAAAGTGCAGGCTGTTCTTCGGAGAACCTATGAATTCCGCGGAACAACGAATATGTTGGAATGGCGCGGAGCCTATCTCAATCTGTCGGATGCGACCATACAATACAAAGATACAAAAGTAGAATTGACGAAAAATGAGTTTCGCATTTTGCAGATGTTATTGGAAAATGCAGGAAAGATCGTATCCAGGGACAATATCATCACAAGATTGTGGGAGAGTGATGCGTTTATCGATGACAACACACTGACAGTCAATGTGGCAAGACTTCGGAGAAAGCTGGAGCAGATGGGGCTGGAAAATGTTATCCTCACGAAAAAAGGAATTGGATATATGGTGGAATCATGAGTACGGTGAAAATGTTTTTCAAATGCAGATGGAAAGAACTTACATGCAATATCGTAAGCATCGGTGTGTTTGTCTGGATCCTGTTTCTATATGATGTGCGGAAAGATGCGATACAATATGGCTTGCTGCTCGTATTAGTGATGAGTTTAGGTTTTGAAGCATATCGATTTTACGAATTCAAAAACCAACATAATCTTTTGAAAAATGTAGAAGTAACAATCGATGCGGACTGGGATGTGCTGCCCGAATCTGCCAATCAGATAGAACAGGATTACCAGAACATTTTACAAGAATTAAAAAAGCAAAATGACGAACTAAAGTCACAGGAGCGCATTTTTAAACAGGATATGTCGGACTATTACAGTATGTGGGTGCATCAGATTAAAACACCGATCGCGGCGATGCATGTCTTACAGCAAACGCTGGAGGAAATGTATTCGGAGCAGAGATATGTCAAAGAATTAAAACTGGAATTATTCAAAACCGAGCAGTATGTGGAGATGGTACTGACATATTTGCGGATGGAAGAGATGTCAGGAGACTTGCAGTTCGAAAGGTATTCGCTGGACAAACTGGTAAAACAGTCCATTCGTAAATACGCGCAGATGTTTATCCTGCGGAAAATACAGTTGCAGTATGAGACGATTTCCCAGACAATCATAACCGATGAGAAATGGTTGCAGTTTGTGTTGGAACAGGTATTGTCCAATGCACTGAAATATACGAAAGACGGTGGGAAGATTTCGATTTATATGGAAGAACAAAACCAGTGTCTCGTAATTGAAGATACGGGAATCGGGATTCAGGCAGAGGACTTGCCGAGAGTATTTGAAAAAGGATTTACTGGATATAATGGTCGTGCCGATAAGAAATCGACCGGAATCGGTCTGTATATGTGCAAGAAGATTATGGACAGACTGAATCATCGAATCTGGATTGAATCCGAAGTCGATAAAGGAACGAAGGTCTATCTTGAACTTGTTCGCAAAGTGTGGAGGCTGGAATAGGCTGTAACAAATCAGGCATGATGACCCAAGAAGAAGCAACTAATGAGCGGTCAGACATACAATAAAAAACTACAATTACACGCAATCTTACAAGAATGTAAGATTCAAGAAGGGAAATGTAATCTACTTCGATGGAAGGACATTTCCCTTTTTTCTATAATAAACCTTGTAAGAGAACTGCTTTGGCAAGCGTACATCCGTTATATCGAGAACGATTCGAAGCAGTCAGCCACACAGAGTAGACAAGGAAAGGATGGAGAAAGATGGCATTACTGGAAGTAAAAAATGTAAAGAAAATATACACGACAAGGTTTGGCAACAATCAGGTAGAAGCGCTGAAAAACGTGAATTTCTCGGTGGAATCGGGAGAATATGTTGCGATTATGGGAGAGTCCGGTTCTGGAAAAACTACGTTGCTCAATATTCTGGCGGCATTGGATAAACCGACCGCAGGAAAAGTCTATCTGAAAGGAAATGATCTGGGAGCGCTGAAAGAAAAAGACATCGCAGCATTTCGCAGACAGAATATGGGATTCGTTTTTCAAGATTTCAACTTGTTGGATACATTTTCTTTGAAAGATAATATATACCTGCCCCTCGTATTATCCGGGGCAAAATACAGCACGATGGAGAACCGACTTACCCCAATCGCAGAGAAACTTGGAATTACAGCACTGTTGGAAAAGTATCCATATGAAGTGTCCGGTGGACAGAAACAACGCGCAGCGATTGCGAGAGCATTGATCACAAAACCACAGTTGATACTGGCAGATGAACCATCCGGTGCATTGGACTCGAAAGCCGCAGACAGTTTGATGAATCTGTTTACGACGATTAACCAGGATGGACAGACCATATTGATGGTAACTCACAGCGTGAAGGCGGCGAGCAGTGCGAATCGAATCTTGTTTATCAAAGACGGAGAAGTATTTCACCAGATTTATCGAGGCAATCTTACAAGTGAACAGTTATATCAGAAAATCGCGGATACGCTGACCGTTCTGACAACAGGAGGTGAGGACGGTGAGTAGTACACTTTATCACAAACTGGCAGTTACAAACTTGAAAAACAACTGCAAGACATATGTGCCGTATATTCTGGCAGCGGTGCTGTGCGTGATGATGTTTTACATGATCGACGCACTGAGCAGAAGTGGAAGCATCGGTGTTGCAGCCATGCAATTGTGCCTTCGATATGCGGTTGCGATTATTTTGATTTTTTCGGTCATCTTTCTGTTTTATACCAATAGTTTTCTGATAAAAAGAAGGAAGAAAGAAATCGGTGTGTATCACATTTTAGGAATGGGCAAATCCCATATTGCCAAAATGATGGCAGTCGAGACGATATTGACGGCTGCTATCAGCATTGTAGCAGGTGTTGTGCTCGGTGTGATTTTTGGCAAAATGATGTATCTCGTTTTGCTAAAGATTCTTCACAGCGGTGTTTCAATGGAATTCTCCATCAGTATGAGTGCAGTGAGAGATACGATATTGCTGTATGCGGTGATATTTCTGATTTCCTTTTGTTACAATTTGCTGCAGATTCAATTGTCGAACCCAATTGAACTTCTGCATGGAGGGAATCAGGGCGAAAAAGAGCCAAAGACAAAGTGGGTTATGGCATTGATTGGTGTTGCTGCATTGGGAACCGGATACTATCTGGCGCTTACAACCGAGCATCCAGTGGATGCGTTGGGCAACTTTTTTATCGCAGTTGTCTGTGTCATCATCGGAACTTATGCACTGTTTACAGCGGGAAGCATTGCACTTTTGAAAATGTTAAAGAAGAATAAACACTTCTACTATCAGCCGAAACATTTCACAACGATATCGGGGATGATATATCGTATGAAACAAAATGCGGTCGGTCTGGCCAATATATGCATCTTAAGTACGATGGTGCTGGTGATGATATCTACAACGGTATCCTTGTATGCCGGTATGGGAGATATTTTAAAGACAAGATTTCCGCTCGATACGGTGATCACAACGCAGGGGCAGGATGAGAATACAAAGCAGCTTGTCAACCGGTTATTGGATAAAACAGAAAAAGAAGGTTTGAAAATATCTTCCAAAATTGAATATGATTACGGCGCATTGTCCGGAATTCAGAAAGGAGACACGCTTGAGCTGACACCGGTGACGAATTATGGAAATTCAGATTTGTATGTTGTCAATTTGGTTTCATTGGAAGATTATAATCGGGTGGAAAAGAAACAGGTGTCATTAAAAGCAAACGAAGTACTGATCTATTGTACAAATGGAACCTACGGAAAAAACAGCATAACCATCAATGGAGAGACCTATCAGGTTGCATCGGAACTGGATGAATTAAAGGCAGAACCGAAAAACAAAGCCGGTGCATTCGGAACATATTATATTATCTTCTCCGACAAAGAACAGGTTCAGAACATGATGCATCTTATCACAGAGAGTGCAAATGATGTCGCACCGGAAGATGTAGAATATTTGTCTGCACTGAATCATACGATCCGATTCAACATCTCCGGGGATGCCAAGATTTTTGAACAGGTTATCAGAACGATGTGGGAAGAACATCCGGAACTTGCAAACGTTGTTTTTGAAAACAGACAATTGAGCGAATATGCATTCTATGAACTCTACGGCGGTTTATTTTTCATAGGAATCTATATGGGTGTACTCTTTGCGGTCGCAACTGTGCTGATCATTTATTACAAACAAATCTCCGAAGGCTATGACGACAGAGAACGATTCCAGATTATGCAGAAAGTGGGGATGAGCAAGAAAGAAGTCAAACGTTCTATCAAGAGTCAGGTCTTAAGCGTGTTCTTCCTGCCGCTTATCATGGCGGTCATTCACATTGCAGTGGCATTTCCGGTTGTGACAAAACTGATGGCGCTTTTGAACTTGTCGAATGTGGCTTTGTTTGGCATTTGTACGGTTGCGACCGTTGTGGTGTTCGCTGTGTTCTATGCAATTGTGTATGGATTGACAGCGCGAGAATATTATCGGATTGTGAATTAAGCGTTGCTGTTTATAGGTACTGTGAGCAAGCAGCAACAATTCGGAAATTTGTATAAAACTTCATTGGATTTCATGCTATAATAAAAACTAGTGAGCAAAAGCAAAAATGTGATTGTTAAAAAGTTACATGACAAAACACTTTTTGGCAATCACATAAAGACAAGTGGCAATAACGAGAGAGAAGGTGGCTCCAATGATATATAAAATCGGAGAACGTTTGATTCCCATCGAGAACGAAGAGTGGGAAAAAGATAAACCGGCTGCGATTTTCCTGACAGATTCCGCACATGCAGAGCAGACTTTGAAAAAAGCAGGAATCGTATATGATAATGAAATCCAGCTCGCAAAGATTGGATTCTGTAAAGTCGAGAACCAGCACGAATGTATGGTGGGAACTCTGTGTATCCCCAAACTTCTGGATGTGCTCGGCAATAAATACCGCATGTACTTTTTTGTAAATCGATTGAATGTCGTTATCGTCGACGATGATGGATTTGCCCGCAAACTGATTCAGCGAATCCGCAAGAAAAAAGCACGTCAGGCGGACACAAAAGAGCGGTTCATCTACAATTTCTTTGCAGAATTCATGAGCAGAGATTTGGAAATCCTGATTGCATACGAGCGTAGATTGCTGCAGATGGAAGAAGAAGTAACACGGGATGAAGTGGAAAATTTTGAAAACGAGATGATGCCGATTCGTCGAGAACTTCTGAATCTGAGAAGCTATTACGATGAAATCATGGACTTAGGAAAAGAGCTGGAAGAAAATGAGAACGGTATTTTCTTAAAACGTCATCTGAAATATTTTGGAACACTTACAGACCGCGCCGACCGTCTGATGAGTAAGACACAGCATTTGCTCGAATATGCACAGCAGGTAAAAGAGGCATATCAGTCTCAGATTGCGGCAAGACAGAACAACAATATGCAGTTCTTAACTGTGATATCCACGATCTTCTTCCCATTGACATTGATTACAGGCTGGTTTGGAATGAACTTTTATAACATGCCGGGATTGAAAAACGGGTACTTCTTCGTGTGTATATTAAGCGTTGTGGTTGTTGTGATCAGTTTACATTTCTTCAAAAAGAAAAAGATTATCTAAGATAAAATCAAAGGTGAATTATGGAAGCGTATTACTACAGCAAGATGAATAAACAAAAACAAGCCGTATATCATGCCCTGTTGCAAGGGTTCAACGCACTGGCAGATGAAATTAAGATTCCTTATCTGGAAGGGAATGATCTGTACGATGTATTCTTTCAATTACGGCTTGACCATCCGGAAATCTTCTGGGTAACCGGATTCAAATATAAACATTACATCGATTCATCCAATCTGATTTTTCTGCCGGAATATTTGTTTGAAAAAGGCAAGATCAAAGAACATCAAAAAGCAATGAAGACCCGCGTGGATAAATTATCCAGACCGGCAGCAAAACTTCCTGAATGGGACAAAGAAAAATACGTGCATGACTTTATCTGCGAAAATGTACGATATGATAAATTGAAAAAGCCATATTCCCACGAAATCATCGGACCACTCGGACAGGGTGTTGGAGTCTGTGAGGGAATTGCCAAAGCCGTGAAAGTACTGTGTGATGCCCTCGGCGTGTGGTGTATCATTGCAATTTGTGGAAATAATCCTGAAAAAGGAATCAAATATCGTCATACCTGGAATATCGTGCGAATCAATGGAAAATACTACCATCTGGATGCAACATTTGACAATACATTAGGCAGAGAAGAAACATTCGGCTCCGAGATCCGATACGACTACTTCAATTTAAGCGATAAACAGGTATTCCGCGACCATGAGCCACTTCTCGTATCCGTTCCAAAATGCGAGGACGGAGAACATTTCTACTATAAAGAAAAGAAACTTTCCTTTACCAAACAGGAAGAGGTATATAAAAGAGCACTGCAGACAGCAAAAAAAGGAAAAGTCTTTACCATGCATTGGCGCGGGGGGTATCTGACAAAAGAAGTGCTGGATGAATTGATCAATCTGATCCAGAAAGCCGGAGAAGAACGACAGAAAAAGGCAAAGATTAGCCTAAACTGGTCGCAGGCGGTGCTGAGATTTACATATGTAGAAAGCTTGATGGCAGCGGAGATTACGATGGAAGAGGCGAATGAGGGAGAGAGGATGAAGACGGAGTGGGGAAGGGAGAAGCGTGCCTTATTTAGGTATGTAGGCTGCAAAACAGGCGCGAAAAGTCTATAGTATTCATACTCCTTCCAGCGCCTGTCCGGTAAAGTTCTGCTCTTTTATTTATCGAATATTCGATATCGTACTGAGTAAGAAGTAGATGGTACATTTCAGTGAATATGGAGAAGGGCATAGT
>DAVZKO010000124.1:0-7038 GCA_052272205.1 Schaedlerella sp.
AATCTGCTTTTGAACGAGAAAAATGAGCTTCATAATCGAAATCTTCATATAAGTGTACTTTTAAATGAAGAAAAAGTGGACATTGAGGATAGAAAAGTGGATATTGAGAATGAAAAAGTGGACATTCAAGACCGAAAAGTGGATATTGAAAGTGTACTTTCCGAAAAAGGCAGCGATTTCTCGGTAAAAACGACGGTTCATATCCATAGACTCTTTGAAATGTTTGGTTTTGATGAGGTGTTTGGAAGAAGTGCAGTTATGGAACTTCTTGAACTGAAAGGTTCAGGTGCTTCAAAACTTCTTTCCAATTTGGTACAGGCAGATATTATTGAACCGGTATCCGGTTACGGAAAAGGAAAATATAGGTTTAGGAAGTAATTAGACTCAAGTGATATTTATCCAGGACATAAAATGATTTCTGGTAAAAGCAAGAAGAAAAAAGAAGTTTCAGTAGAGGCCGATGAAGATTAAGAAACAGAACATTTTAATCAACAAAGCCGGTGCGGGATTTTGACATCCTGTGCCGGCTTTGCTGATTCCAAAGGGGTTTGAGGGGGAAATCCGATGCCCCTATGCTTTTTAATTCATTGAGGTTTATGATTATTGATTTTTATGGCGGAAACGGGGCAGTTTTTGGTACATAACCCATATCCAATGCAACTATCTTCAACCGAAAAATGTTTTGCTTTTTGATGCAAGTCGACGTTTTTCTGTGCTTTCGCCGTAACAGATGAAGTTCTCTAATAAGATGCTCTCCAACATTGCCGTGATATCGTCACTATTTGGGACAAATGCGTAATAATAGTTTGACTTCTTTTTTCGTCCCCACAAGATTTTACCTTCATGTTTTCCGTTCTTTAATAGTTCCTCGGCTTTGTCGTATTGGTCTGCGGACGCCTCGCAGTCTCTGTCGCATGGGGCAAGATCCGGGGCAGAAAACTGTATGTAGTACGAATACTCTGTCCGATACTCATCATCATCGGAATGGTCAAATTCTTCCTCATATACTGCGTCAATATGGATGTCGGCTATGAAAAGATCTCCATTTGCAATCATCTCCTTTACGGTACGCAAAGGGTTCCCAAATAGTTGCTTTTTCTGTTCTCCGAGGGCATTTGCCACATCAACGGGCACTTTTTGCCAGTTAAGGGAAGAAAGAGGAACAAGTTCCTTAGACTCACGGCCACATGCTGTGCATTTTCCGGCAGAGAGTTCCTTTCCACAGAACAGACAATAACTAATTTTTTTGTCCTTCTTAAAAAAAATTCCCATGATAAATCAACCTCCTTTTTAATCTCTTAGCCAAAACTCTGCTTCATCAAACAGTAGGATATACATCACCATCTTATCCATAAAATCCATCTGAGTCGTGGCATCATCTTCCATATCAATCTGCACATGGCAGGCATCATCCATAAAGCTTATTCTAGAATCAGAATTCCAATCCCCTGTGGCAATCACATTTCCGTCATTGTCCCAGGCATAATAACCATTTTCCTCGATGCGATAATTTTTCAGATTCCCTTCGGCATCCATAAAATAATAGTAATACTCGTCATCCTGTTGCATACTCCTCAGTTGAGCATATCCGAGGCAGTTTCCATCAGCATCGTAATATCCATAAGTATTTCCGGCTATGTAGTCATCTCCGTCTTCATTGATCCATTCGTCAGTTACAAAATCGTAGCGGAACCATGTCTCGCCGTTTATGCTGACTGTCTTTCCATTTAAGTAGCCTGCTACCTTGCCGTCTGCCAAAATATCGGTTTTCTGATTGACTGCATCATAATTGCCCTCAAGGTAAATGGACTGTGCATGGTTCATCGCTGCCTTTGCGGCATCTGTATCCGCAAATTCTATGTCAGATGCTCCACTGCATCCAGAAAGTGCAACTGCCATAACACCTGCAAATAGCAGTCCGGTCAGCTCTTTATTTCTCATTTCCATGCCCCCTTATATGAAATCTGCTACACCGCCTGTGCGGTTTGACAGTCCGCCATCCTCGTCACGGGCAAGTTCCCTTGTCACCATAACGGCCATTGCAATCACAAGTGGCAGGTATTCTTTTTTATAGACAATCAGGAATGCATTGTCCCAGATGATGTTCTGGATGTTGATGTCCATGTTATCCATGATTGCACCAATCAACTTTCCGTTCAGCGTGACCTTGAAGTTATGTCCAATCGTGCCTGCATATTCGGTAAGCTCCAGTTTTCCGTCTTTTATCTCCATTGCAAATTTATCGCGGACAAAGGTGAGTTGTTTCTCCAACACACCATAAGGCTCGCCCTTGTAGAAAAAGCGGTAGGTTGCAAGTGCATGACCGATTTCCTTTGTCATCTTGAATATTTCATTTTGCTGTGTATCAAAAATGCGCAGGGTGATAAGCGGAAGCGTGCCATCCACTACATAAATCGTGTTTTGGTCTTTATCCTGCACGTCAAAGTGCTGCCCTGTGAGCTTGAAATCCTCCGCAAATGTGTAGATGTCCGAAGGATCAGAGGTCTTGAATGGGAGCGGGACTCCGGTTTTTGCAAATTGTTCAATACTTTCCTTCAGCCAATCTTTGAAAAAAAAGATATCCGTGTGATAGCACAAATGCCCTGCTGTGTCTGCACCAAGATTTTCTTTTGGCGGATAAACTGGTTCAGTCAGTCTTTTGCTGATGAAGCTTTTTAAGAAAGAATAGCCAATGAAACCAACCTCACCGCTGCCATTTAGATAAAAGTAGATATATTGCCCACGCAGGTCCGGTCCAAATATCAGTGTGTCATAGGGTGAGCTGATGAAACGTCCCAGCCATCCGGAGCCTAATGGTGTCTGCACTTCCTTGAATGCCTCGTAAAATTCCCGAATCTCGCGTTTTCTGTCAAAGCCGATCATTGTGAATGCATCCGTCATAGCATCGTAATCGTTTGGAGATCCCATCATAAAGATAGCAATACCTATGATAAGCACGACCGTCCCGACCACGATCCAAAAAGTATCCCAGTTTCCCAGAGACCACATTCGCACGCCAATGACTGCAATGATTGCACCCACAATACGGTATTTCCATACACGGTGTTTCATAGACGCCGAAAGCTCTTTATAGGCCTTATTATTTTCCTTGACGGTATCTGCCATTGCACCGACCTGTTCCGCTGTGCGCTTGATAGGTGATCGGATTCTCCAGAGCCATGCAAGCCAGGCAAAAAATGCCGCAAGCAGTGCGAAGAAAAATAGAATGACTGCGGCATCCCAAAATGGAGTACCGGATATCATGTCCTCTGCCGTTCCCAGAATTCCGATTATGATACAGGTAATCGAAAGCCCTTTCCATACCTTTTTCATATGCTTTACTCCTTCCTTTTTTCATTCCTCTATATATTTCATTTTACTCGTTTTTTCGGCTCTTGTATAGCAAATTTAAGTTATGGAAAACGCCAAGCCTATAACCAAACTTTTGTCTTTTCCCGAATGTCGGAATACAAAAAAAGCAGTAAAACCTAATTCTAACTTAGATTTTACTGCTTAATAATTGTTCGTATTCAGTTTTTTCTCCATGGCAATTACTTTCTGTTCATTGGAACATAGCTTCCGCTCAAAGAAAGAAGACCTGCTGTAATGAGTTCACTGTTTTCTGTAAAGTATTTCTTGATTGCAGCGATTGCTTTGTCTACTAATTTCTCCTGATAATCGAAATAATCTCTTGCCATTTCCGGTGTTAATGTTAATGTATACATATGAAATCCTCCTTTTAAATTTGTCTTTATTTATTTCCTTGCTACGTGTATTATAATATCATCAGTCTGATGAGATGTTTAGATAAGTTTTTATGTAAAAAATAGGTCATTATTGACATAGATAAAATGGAGGCGAATCATATGAGCGAATATATTACGACCCATACAGGCAAGCATTTTGAACCGATGAATCCGAATCCGGAGTTGATCCGAATCGAGGATATCGCCCATGCGTTATCTCTTATGTGCAGGGGAAATGGGCATGTAAAGACTTTTTGGTCGGTGGGGCAGCATTGCATCTGTTGTGCGAAAGAGGCTGCGGCAAGAGGACTGCCTGCACGTATGGTGTTGGCATGTTTGCTTCATGATGCGAGTGAAAGTTATATGTCAGATGTGCCACGCCCTTTCAAAAAAGAAATTCCGTTTTACCAAGAGCAGGAAGAAAAATTGTTGACGATGATTTATGAAAAGTTTTTGGGCGAGGATTTGACAGCGGAAGAACAGGTACAATTGAAGCAGATTGATGATGATTTGCTTTGGTATGATTTGGAAATTCTGTTAAATGAAAAGCAGGATAAGGAAAGACCGGAATTACACATTGATTTGGATTATACATTTCGACCATTTGAAGAAGTCGAAGCGGAATATCTGGAGCTTTATAAAAATTGGAGCAGATGAACCTTTGGGTAAAATATTTAACGTAACAATTTGTGTGTTGTTTATGATATGAGAACATGCAGAAGTGAGGTTTTACAAAATGGAAAAGAATTTAACAACAGGAAGTGTTTTGAAAAATGTTGTTTTATTTTCACTGCCATATTTATTGTCATATTTTTTACAGACGTTATATGGAATGGCGGATTTGTTTATCATCGGACAGTTCGAAGGTGTAGCGAGCACGACAGCAGTTTCGATAGGTTCACAAGTTATGCATATGATTACGGTCATGATAGTCGGTCTTGCGATGGGAGCTACGGTCAGCATTGGACAGGCGGTAGGTGGCAGGGACCGCAAGAGCACAGCTCTCGGAATAGGAAATACAGCGACATTATTTATGGGCGTGGCAATCGGTCTGATGGTTTTGCTTCTTATGTTTACCAGAGGGATTGTATCGGTTATGTCTACACCTGCGGAAGCGGTTCAGGGAACCATTACATATTTGACAATTTGCTTTATCGGAATACCGTTTATTACAGCATATAATATTATCAGTTCGATTTTTCGCGGAATGGGAGACAGCAAAAGTCCAATGTATTTTATCGCAATAGCCTGTGTAGCGAATATCATTCTGGATTACATTTTTATGGGAGCGCTTCATCTCGGAGCGGCAGGTGCGGCTCTTGGAACGACCGTGTCGCAGGCAATCAGTGTTGTAGTATCCTTCTGTATGATGTTGAAGCAACGAGAGGAGCTGGGGGTTACAAAACAGGACTTTAAACCACAGCGAAATATGATGGGAAAGATTCTGAAAATTGGAATTCCGATTGCGTTACAGGATGGACTAATTCAGATTGCATTTATCATCATTACGATTATTGCCAATCGTCGTGGACTGAATGATGCGGCAGCAGTTGGAATTGTGGAGAAGATTATCAGTTTCCTGTTTCTTGTACCTTCTTCGATGTTGTCAACCGTGTCTGCATTGGGAGCGCAGAATATTGGTGCGGGAAAACCGGAACGTGCGAAGAAAACACTTCTGTATGCAATTATGATGGCAGTAGGATTTGGTATGATTGTTGTAATCGGAGTCCAGTTTGTTGCAGAACCGATGGTAGCGTTGTTTACAGATACAGCACAGGCAGATGGAGCAGAGGTTGTCAGACTTGGCGGACAATATCTGCGAGGGTATGTATGGGATTGTATCTTTGCGGGAATTCATTTCTGCTTTAGCGGTTATTTTTGTGCGTGTGGAAAATCGGGACTATCCTTTATGCACAATATCATAGCCATTTCGCTCGTCCGAGTTCCCGGAGTATATCTGACATCGAAGATGTTTCCGACAACATTGTTCCCAATGGGGCTGGCGACAGCGACGGGGTCACTTTTGTCAGCAATTATCTGTACGATAGCATTTCTTGTGATAACGAGAGAGGCAGGTCAGAGAAAAACAGCCTGATAGAATTTGTTGGATAATGAAGAGTGGATGGATGAGCCGAAAAAATACTAATCCGATGAGTGCATGAACTTGAATTCAATTGAAATAAATAGTATAATTACGAGGATTAATGAGTTTTTAACAAAAAAGGGTGTAAGAAATCAGGAGGATGAATTATGGTTACTTGGAACAACTTAGATAAGCTTACTTCTTATCAGGAACTGACAAAAACAAATCAGGTGAACCTTGTAGAGGCTATGGCAGGAGAGAATGGTGCAAATCGAGTAAAGAATTACAGCATTTCGATGGCAGCAGGACTGGCATACAATTATGCAGCAAAACAGATTGACGAAGAGGTTTTGGCAGCACTTGGTAAACTGGCTGAAGAAGCACAGCTTGCAGAGAAATTTGAGGCTCTTTATAACGGAGAGGTAATCAACACAGGAGAAAAACGTCTTGTTCTTCACCACATGACACGTGGACAGCTTGGTGATGCTGTAGAGGCAGACGGTGTGGATAAACGTGCTTTCTATGTAGAGCAGCAGGAGAAAATTGCAGATTTTGCAAACAAAGTACATGCAGGTGAGATTACAAATGCAGCAGGAGAGAAGTTTACAACAGTTGTTCAGATTGGTATCGGCGGAAGTGACCTTGGCCCTCGCGCAATGTATCTCGCACTTGAGAATTGGGCGAAGAAGAACAATACATTCAAGATGGAAGCAAAATTCATCAGTAACGTAGATCCGGATGATGCAGCAGCAGTATTGAATTCCATTGATGTTACACATTCTATTTTCGTTCTTGTATCAAAATCAGGTACAACACTTGAGACATTGACAAATGAATCTTTCGTTAAAGATGCATTGAAGAACGCAGGATTGGATGCTTCTAAACATATGATCGCAGTTACAAGTGAGACTTCACCATTAGCTAAGAGTGATGATTATCTTGCAGCATTCTTCATGGATGACTATATCGGAGGTCGTTTCTCTTCTACATCAGCAGTTGGAGGAGCTGTATTATCACTGGCATTCGGACCGGAAGTATTTGCACAGTTCTTAGCAGGTGCAGCAGAAGAAGACAAGCTTGCTATGAACAAAGATATCCGTCAGAATCCAGAGATGCTGGATGCTCTGATTGGGGTATATGAGAGAAATGTACTGGGCTATCCAAGTACAGCAGTACTTCCATATTCACAGGCACTCAGCCGTTTCCCGG
>DAVZKO010000125.1:0-6789 GCA_052272205.1 Schaedlerella sp.
AATCACTCTCATTATTATTTTATGGTGTTGAGTGCCTATGAGAATTTTTCGTTCCATCTTCTTCACTACTTTCCTACAATTTCTTTTCCTAAGTTTTCTAACGAAACCAGATTGCGTGGCTGTCCTTCTTCTGCTGTATTGGCATACATCTCCATGCGATGGTATGCACATGTCACTTCTTCCTCTTTGATTCCTGCGAACTGCATAAATGCAGACATCACCAAATCCGGTTTTAAGTTTTCCACACTTCCTGCCGCCAGTTTCAGTGCAATCACACGTCCATCCGTCAAACTCTCAAAATGGCTCTCTGCATCTTCAACCACTTCCATCTGATAGATCATCGGACGGATATCGACCATTTTCTCGCTTCGTTTTGTCTGCTTGAGCACTTCAATCCTATCCTGCCCTGTAAAAGTTTCCACCAATTCATTCAGATTCTCAGGAAAGTGACCGATACGAAGTCCTGCCAGATAATCCGCTGCCGCAACAATTGCCATGCCCGTTGCTTTTTTCTCCTCTGCAATCTGTCTGAAACTCAACACTTCAATTCCATCGACTCCAACTTCATTCATCTGACGGACTGCTTTTTCACTCTCTATCGGTTCTGTCAGCTCAATATCAAAATATTCCCCTTCACTTGTCAGCCCAATTCCAAGCGGACTTGCAAAAGACATGATCATATGCGGACTGTATCCGCCTGTAAATGCAATCGGAATCTGTGCACGCCGCATTACTTTCTGAAAATAGCGCATCACATCCAAGTGCCCGATAAATCGAAGTGCCCCATATTTTTTAAACTTAATTCTTGCCTTCATAACAGACACCTCCTCCAAATTGTGCTGCACCACAGCCGGAACATTGCTGCCGGCAGTTTGGCGTTACTTCACCGTTCATTGCCCGATTCCATTCTCTTTCCAGGAACTTTCTTGTCACACCGATATCAATGAAATCCCACGGGAATAATTCGTCCAATTCTCGTTTACGAAGATTGTAAAATGCAGGATCGATTCCTGTATTTTCAAAAGCCTGCATCCACAATTCATTGTCAAAATTCTCAGACCAGGAATCATACAGACATCCCAAACGATAAGCTTCTTCTAATACCTTTGCTGTCTTTCTGTCGCCTCTCGCAAATACTCCTTCTAATACAGTCAGATCTGCTTCATGCCAGTTATATTTCAAGCTCTTACGGTTCAACTGATCTTGAAATTCCTGTCTTACAATATGTGCACGTTCAATATACTCCTCTGCAGTACACATCTGAGCCCACTGAAACGGAGTGAACGGCTTCGGCACGAAGAATGAAGAACTTGCGGTGATCTGACATTTTCCATGACGCTCTTCTTTCGGGATCTCGTAATATCTTCTCGCCACGCGGTCGGAAAGGCGTGCAATTTCTTTCATATCTTCTTCTGTCTCTCCCGGAAGTCCAAGCATAAAATAAAGTTTTACCTTTGTCCATCCACCTTCAAAAGCCTGTCCGGCTCCACCGATGATATCTTCTTCTGTCAGTCCTTTATTGATTACATTTCGCATACGCTGAGAACCCGCTTCCGGAGCAAATGTCAGACTGCTTTTTCGGATATCCTGAACTTTGCTCATAACATCCAATGAAAACGCATCGATTCGAAGTGATGGGAGGGAAATGTTAATTCCCTTTCCCGGAAATTCTTCAATCAGAAAATTCACCAGTTCTTCCAACTGAGAATAATCACTGGAGCTCAAAGAACTAAGTGAGATTTCCTCATGTCCGGTGCTGTCCAACATTGTTCTGGCATATTCTTTTAATGTCTCTACGTTACGCTCACGAACCGGACGATAAATCATACCCGCCTGACAGAAACGGCATCCACGGATACATCCACGCTGGATTTCCAGCACAACACGATCCTGTGTTGCTTTGATATAAGGTACTACCGGTTTCATCGGATAAGTCGTATCCGTCACATCCATAACGACCTGTTTCTTTACTTTCTCCGGTGCATGTTCATTGATTCTGTGAAATGCTTTTAATGTACCATCTTCGTTATATTCCGGCTCATAGAACTGTGGCACATAAATTCCCTCGATGCCTGCTGCCAGCTCAAGAAATTCCGTTCTGCTTTTTCCTTCTGCTTTGCATCTCTTATACGCATCTAACAGCTCATCATAGACCGTCTCCCCCTCTCCGATATAAAACAGATCAAAAAAGTCTGCAAGCGGCTCCGGATTATAGGCACATGGTCCGCCTCCGATCACAATCGGATGTTCCTCTGTTCTGTCCACACTGTGAAGTGGAATCTGACTCAGTTCCAACACCTGTAAAATATTGGTATAACACATCTCAAACTGAATCGTAATTCCAAGAAAATCAAACTTCTTAATCGGCTCCTGTGATTCCAGCGCAAACAGAGGGATCTTCTCTTCTCTCATAATTTTGTCGAGATCTGTCCACGGAGAATACACACGTTCACACCAGACATCTTCTCTTCGATTAAACATATCGTACAGAATCTGGATCCCCAGATGCGACATTCCGATTTCATACACATCCGGGAAACACATCGCAAAACGGATATCTACCTTCTCTTTTTCTTTCATAACCGAGTTCACCTCATTCCCGATATAGCGGGCCGGTTTCTCGATCTTCATTAATATTTCATCACTTAATGCTAATTTTCTCATATTTATCCTTTCAAGATTTTCATCACATACAATCCATCATATTATATACATTTTAAGTATGAACTGCAAGCCGATATCTTGATTATCTAAGGAATATAAGGAATCTGCAAAGAAATAAATCCCTGTTTATGAACCTATGCCATCGATAGCTCAGCTCCTTTTTATGCTTTTCTTTTCACAACTCCTCCCATACTTTTTGAACCGTATTTACATCCACCTGCTTTTCAATCTGATTTACAATTCTACTGCTGTTTACACTCGCAACCTGCACATCCTCCTGCTTCATCCACACAAATGCCACAAAACATAAAATCGCAATGATACACCGCAACTGAAATGTACCCTTCTCCGTTATATTTCCACTTTCATATATCGAATGATATGCACTGGTATATCTTGGATGAATTGCCGGAATATTCCTACCTGAAAATTGTCCGCTCCCCTTCACCTGACGCAGCAGTTGTCTCCGACGCTGTTCTGTTTCACTCATCATAGATAAAACCTCCTCTAAATCACAAAAAGACATAGGATACAGCTTTCCTACTGCATCCTATGTCCTTTGTTCATTTAATAGAACCGCCTATCTCTCAGCCAGTTCATTTGTAATATCTTCCCATGTAATTCCGCGTTCTACCATCAGTACCATCATGTGATACAAGAAATCCGAAATCTCGTATTTGACCTCTTCCTGATTCGGGTTCTTCGCTGCAATTACGATCTCGGTTGCCTCTTCTCCGACTTTCTTCAAAATCTTATCCAGTCCTTTATCAAACAGATAGTTTGTGTAAGAACCTTCTTTTGGATTTTTCTTTCTGTCAACAATAATATTGTAAACCTTCTCAAATACCTGCAACGGATTCTTCGGTTCGGCATCTGTGCCGACAATTGGTTGGAAGAAACAGGTTCTGTTTCCAGTATGGCAGGCCGCACCAATCTGTTCTACTTTAGCCAAAAGCGTATCCTTGTCGCAATCTGCCGTCAATGTCTTCACATACTGAAAATGTCCGGAAGTCTCTCCTTTTACCCACTGCGACTGTCTGCTGCGGCTGAAATATGTCATGCGACCGGTCATAATCGTATGTTCAAATGCCTCCTCATTCATGTAAGCAAGCATCAATACCTCGTTTGTCTGATAGTCCTGTACAATTACAGGAATCAATCCATCTGAATTTAATTTTAACTCTGAAAAGTCCATCATACTCTCAAAAGAAGTCATCTGAATTCCTTCCTCTATACATACACTTTTAAATTTATCAAAATTCATATCCTGCTGACTGATAAATTTCCCTGATACACCTTTTACTCCCTGAGACTTTAAAATCTTCAAAATCTCCGATTGCTCCATGGTATCTGTCACAACCACACACGGAATATCGGTAATATTCTCAACCGATGCCAAATCCAGACGATGCATGAATACCAGCTCCGAACAAGACTCATCGATCAAATGCTGATGTTTGAACAACTGATCAAAATCATTCATCGACACTGCAATTCTGTGTTTTCCAAAACGTTTGGATACTTCTTTTAAAAGTTCCACCGATACCGGTTTCGACATATTCAGCATCGCACGTTTTGCACCTGCGTATAAAATTTTCTTTACATCTTCCTGCCGGGAAATATTCCCGCCTGCAACCATTGGAATCCCGATGACACGATTGATTTTTTTCATCAGATCAATTGCCAAATCATGCTCCTCATCCGACTTGGACATATCAAATATCAGCAGTTCATCTGCACCATGCTCGCTATATCGTCTTGCCAGTTCTACAACATCCTCAGCGATTACTGTTCTATCGTCGAACCAGCGAACTGCTTTTCCCCCATCAATCAGAATACATGGGGTCAATCTTTTATAACTCATGATATTTTTATCTCCTTTATAAGCGTTATTGCCTCTGCGGAAACGACAGACACGCACTTATAAGCTGCCCTTAGTGGACCACACTTCTTTCATGCGGGGTTCTTCCATAGTAGCCACGTCCAATGCTTTCCCGAATGCCTTAAACAAAGCTTCCGCCATATGATGGCTGTTTCCACCATCCATAATTTTCAAATGTAAGTTCATTGCCGCACTGTAGCTTACTGCATAAAAGAATTCTTTTATCATCTCAGTATCCAGACCACCGATATGTTCTGTCGGAAAATCAGCCTGGAAATTCAAATATGGACGACCGGATAAATCGATCGCACAAAGTGCAAGTGTCTCATCCATCGGCAACAAGAAAGAACCATAACGTTTGATTCCCGCTTTATCGCCCAGAGCTTCTGCAATTGCCTGCCCCAGTACAATTCCTGTATCTTCCACCGTATGGTGACAGTCCACTTCCAAATCTCCGACTACTTTCACTTCCAGATCAAACAATCCGTGACGTGCGAATCCATTCAGCATATGATCAAAAAACGGGATTCCCGTATCGATTTGATTCTTGCCCTGCCCATCCAGATTGATTGTAATCGCAATATCTGTTTCTTTTGTTTTTCTTGTACAACTTCCGATTCTGTTTTCCACTGAGATGCTCTCCTTATCTGTTTATTGCCTTCGTATCCGTATAAAAAGAATTAATTCTCTTCAAATCTTACTTTAATTGAATTTGCATGTGCAGTCAATTGCTCTGCCTCTGCAAATTTTTCGATATCTTCATGAATCTCGCCTAACGCATTTCTCGAATAAGAAATGATGCTGGATTTCTTCAAAAAGTCATCCACTGACAGTGGAGAGAAGAATTTTGCTGTTCCGTTTGTCGGAAGAATGTGGTTTGGTCCTGCGAAATAATCTCCCAACGGCTCGCTGCTGTATTCTCCGATAAAAATCGCACCGGCATTGCGAATCTTTGTCATCACATCAAACGGATTTGCTGTCATGATCTCCAAATGTTCCGATGCGATTTCATTTGCCGCATCAATCGCATCTTCGATTGTATCTGCAACCAAAATATGACCATAATTATCGAGTGATTTCTGAATGATCTCACCTCTGGATAATTCCCGGATAAACTTATCTGTCTCTGCAGATACCTTTTCTGCAAGCTCACTGCTTGTTGTAACAAGAATTGCTGAAGCCAGTTCATCATGCTCCGCCTGAGAAAGCAAATCTGCTGCCACATAACGCGGGTTAGCAGTCTCATCAGCAAGTACAAGGATCTCACTCGGTCCTGCGATGGAATCGATGCTTACATGTCCATATACGGCTTTCTTTGCAAGTGCCACATAGATATTTCCAGGTCCCACAATCTTATCTACTTTCGGAATGCTCTCTGTTCCATATGCAAGTGCTGCAATTGCCTGTGCACCACCCACTTTATAGACAGCGGTAGCTCCCGCCTCGTTTGCTGCAACCAGTGTATTCGGATTCACCTTTCCATCTTTTCCCGGAGGAGTTACCATGATAATCTCCTCTACTCCCGCTACTTTAGCTGGCATAATGTTCATCAGTACAGAGGATGGATAGACCGCTTTTCCCCCCGGTACATAGACACCTACACGCTGAAGGGCTGTGACCTTCTGTCCAAGGATCGTTCCGTCCGGCTTACTGTCAAACCAACTATACTGCATCTGTTTTGCATGGTAAGATTCAATATTTTTCAGTGCTCTTCTGATAATGCGAAGTAACTCTTCATCCACCTGCTCATACGCTTCTTTGATTTCCTCTTCCGTCACCCGGATATTCTCTGCAGTAATCACTGCTTTGTCAAATTTTTCCGTGTATTCAAATATTGCCGCATCTCGTTTTTCTTTTACTGTATCAAGAATTTCCTGTACACTTGCTTCATAAGCGCCATAACTGTTCGGGCTGCGTTTTAAAAGGTCTTCCAGAAGATTTTTCTTTGTATTTTCGTCTAATTTCTCAATTCGCATTTTTTTCCTCCTGTAAAAGATTACGCAAATTTGTAATCAGTTCATTAATTCTTTCATTTTCCATACGCATGCTGACCGGATTGACAATCATTCTTGCAGAGAGTGGACACACCTCTTCCAATACAACCAGTCCATTCTCTTTCAATGTTGTTCCTGTCTCAACAATATCCACAATCACCTCAGAAAGCCCTACGATCGGAGCCAGTTCAATCGATTCTTGTAGGTGTACATATCGTAATCCTTGGCAAAGTTGGCGGTAGATGGATG
>DAVZKO010000126.1:0-6781 GCA_052272205.1 Schaedlerella sp.
AATAATTCAGCAAAATCTTTTGGTTTGTAATTAGTGATATTAGATGTGTTCATAATAATATCCTCCATGAGTATATTTTAACACATTTAATCACTATTGACAATGATTTTTATTACTTAAAGTTTCCTCCTACTTTCTCACGTATCTGAAGTGCTGTCTCCAACGCGAATAAATCATAAGGGTTGGTTCTTGTCTCCCCAGACATTCTCTTCATGGCTCCAGTTTCCGGATCAATATCCACCTTG
The DNA here is from genome assembly GCA_052272205.1 of Schaedlerella sp. Taxonomy (GTDB): domain Bacteria; phylum Bacillota; class Clostridia; order Lachnospirales; family Lachnospiraceae; genus Schaedlerella. The sequence continues at coordinate 246 of DAVZKO010000126.1, forward strand.
GAACTGGCTGGAACCTGTTTCATACATACTACGATTTTCATAATTTTAACTTCTCTCTTTGCTTTTTCGCTTTAATGTTTTAAACAACTGTTTAAATATAACATTACAGCGATAAATTGTCGATGTTTTTTGTGCAAAATGAGCAAAAAATAACACCATCAATACTCGGTTCAACAAAATCTCCCCAAGTATCGAGGTGTGTATCCACAACAATTTGATATTCTCTTTAACTCCGCCGCTGCAAATAGTAAACCGCTAACTGTGTACGGTCTCTCAGCGCCAGCTTTTCCAGTACATTACTGATATAATTCCGAACCGTCCCTTCGCTCAGGCAAACCTTTTCTGCAATCTCCTTATTGCTCAGGCCTTCTGCTACCAAAGAGATAATCTCCACTTCCCGTTCTCCGATTCCATGTTCTTCCCATTCAAATGTCTTCTTTTCCTGAAAAAGCCCCGGTATCTTCGACATAATCTCCGTACCAAAAACGGTCTGGTTCATCTTCACCGCCTGAAGTGCCGGAAGGATACTTCCATAATCCTGCTTGAGCAAATATCCTTTCACACCGTATTTCAATGCTTTGACAATATATTCATCATCCGAAAATGTTGTGAGTAATAAAATCTTAGCCTCCGGATGCTGTTTCAAAATCGTCTCCGCCGCCTCCAATCCGCTCATCTCCTTCATTCGGATATCCATCAAAAGTACTTCCGGACACAGCTTTTCATACAGCCTGACTGCATCCTTTCCATCCTGCCCGATTCCGGTTACCTCAACTTCACCCCCGGCTTCCAGAATCATTTTCAACGCATTTGACACCAAACTATCATCATCTACTATTACAACCTTCATCGCTTTCCCCTTTTATATTCTCTGCTCTCATCATACATTTTGTTTTGGAATGGTAATAAAAATCCGAAATCCGTTCTGCTTTTGAACCTGCATCGTCCCTTGAAGCATCCGGACACGTTCTTTCATATTCTGAATTCCGATTCCGTCGGATTCTGCTATATCAACTTCATTCGTTCCGTTATCTTCTATGATCAATTGATACAGCCACGGATGTTCTCTCACCAGCACATGAACCTCCGTTGCATTGCTATGACGCATTACATTATTGAGCGCTTCTTTCACAATCGCAATAAAACTGTATTTAATCTCTTTCGGAATATCATAACCCATATCATAGTCCATTTGCACTGTGCAAAATGTAAATTCTTCTACCAACGATTCCAGAACTTCTTTGAGGTTCACCGACTCATCATGTAAATCATGCACACTTTTTCTGACACTCGTCATTGCTTCGTTCAATGTCTGTTCCAACTGCTCCATCGGTATTTTTAATTGCTCATTCTGATTGACAGTCTTTAATGCCCCGACCATCAAGATTGCTCTGGAGAGCATATGTCCTACATTGTCATGTATCTCTCTTGCAATGCGGTTTCGCTCTTTTAATGTCGCAAGGTATACTTCCGTGTCCTGTTTTTCCAAAAGATTCTGATTCTTCTTTTCCAACATCAATGTCAACTCTTTGCTATCATCTCTGGACTTCTTATATTCTTGTTCCAGCTTCTCCATTGCTTCTGTCCGTCTCTGTAAAAGTACGGCTGCCACCACTCCCGCAAGGATGAAAAATACGGTTTGGATTCCATATACATCCACATAAACCATACATGCATATACCGTCAGAGCTGCTCCGAACACAGCATATGGCACCGAATAGAACTCTAACATATTATACAATATTACCGACAGAAACATCCACATTTCCTGTCGGCAGATTCCTGCAATCAGATACCCCGCGGTCAAAATATAATGGATTCGTTTGTCCGTCCAAACCAGATTCAAGCACATGTAAATACATGCCAATAAAAACGCAACAACGGCAAATGATTCAATATCTCTGCCCAAACCGGCTGCATTTACATTGATATCCGTATTCAGACAGCTTATTGCCAGAATTCCGGTCCCATATAAAAACAGAACCACCTCGTCTATTATTTTCCTCATATTTTATATTCCTTCAACGCCTTTTTCATCTTTTTCGCTTATCTGTAACGCTTCACATTACTTCGATATATAAATCAATATACCGCGAACAAACGAATCCTGTCTATAAACGATTTTCCAAATTCGAGATTCATGACATTTGTCATATTCATTTTGTGATTCGTGACACTTCAATTATAATTGTCGCTCCTTTATACTACAAGTAACGTAAACAAATTCAATTTTTGCTGCTGATCACGGACATTGGTGAACAGCAACAGAGTTTTCATTGGAGGAATGATTATGGTTGTGCATATAGAAAATCTGGTAAAACGCTATGGTGATTTGTTGGCATTGGACCATCTGTCACTGGATATTGAAGAAGGTGAAATCTTTGGACTTCTCGGTCCAAACGGTTCCGGCAAGACCACCGCCATCAACTGCCTTCTCGCACTTTTGAAATATGACAAGGGAACGATTACTGTGTTTGGTAAAGATATGAAACCGGACAGTTACGATATCAAAAAAGATATCGGTGTTGTTATGCAGAATGTCGCGGTATTTGAGCAGATGTCCGTATTTGAAAATATTGATTATTTCTGCGGATTATATATTAAGGACAAAAAACACCGCAAAGAACTGGTGGAAGAAGCGATTGCATTTACCGGTCTGAATGATTACCGTAAGATGCGACCGAAAAAGCTTTCCGGCGGACTTTTAAGGCGACTCAATATTGCCTGCGGTATCGTTCACAAACCTCGACTGATCATTATGGATGAACCTACCGTTGCCGTTGACCCGCAGAGTCGGAATAAGATTCTGGAAGGGATTGTCGAACTAAACCGACAAGGTTCTACGATTATCTATACCTCCCATTATATGGAAGAAGTGGAGCAGATTTGCACTCGGATTGCCATCATCGACCATGGACATGTGCTCGCTTCCGGAACGACTGAAGAACTGAAAAGTATGATTAAAACCGGTGAGACCATTACGATTGAAACCATACTGCTTGATGAACAGCATTTGGCAGATATCCGTGCACTGTCCCATGTATTTGATTTAAAATATGAAGATCAGACTCTTGTTATCCGCTGCACCGGAGCCAAACATAATCTTATACAGGTTCTGAACTATCTGCAAAAACAGGATATTACTTTCGGACGTGTATTTTCCGAACTGCCGACTTTAAATGATGTATTCCTTGAAATTACCGGCAAAGAGCTTCGAGACTAAAGGAGGGAATCAGTTATGCTGCATTTATTAAAATATCAGTTTATACAGACGCTTCGCTCACGCGATGTCATGTTCTGGGCATTGGCATTTCCGATTATCCTTGCAACCCTGTTCTATATTTCCTTTGGAAACACCGGACTTGCCGGAACCGGCGAAACCGACTGGGAACCGGTTCCTGTCGCTGTGATCGAGCAGGATACTTCTTCTGAAAATGCTATTGCTTTCCAGACATTTTTAACCGGATTAGACAATGACATGTTAAATATTCAATCCTGTGTAACAGAAAATGATGCGCTGGATGCTTTAAGAAATGAAACAATTGCAGGTATCTTCTATGTAAAAAAAGAACCTTCCCTCACACTTGCTTCTAATGGTATTAACCAGACAATCCTGTCTTCTCTGCTTGACAGTTACGAGAAAAATTCGGATATGATTCAGGATATTGCAATCCATCATCCGGAACGTCTCGCAGTCGCATTGGAATCGCTAAACGATTATCAGGATCTGGTGAAGGAAACTTCTCTTGGAGGACAGTCACTTGACCCAACACTGACCTATTTCCTTGCATTGATTGCATTTGCATGCTTAAGCGGTGTGTACTTAAGTATCTCCGCAACAATCCATATGCAGGCAAATTTAAGTGCCCTTGGCGAACGGAGAAGTATTACCCCGACACACAAATTAACCTTAGTATTATTGAATGTATTCGTTCTGGAGGTAATCCATTTTATCAATATACTGGTTCTGGAACTTTATATTACAAAAGTTCTGCATATCAGCCTCGGTTCCAATATTCCGAGATTGCTTCTTGTCACATTCATGGGAAGCCTGATTGGAATCTGCATCGGAATTTTGATTGGTTGTGCCGGGAAATTATCTTACGGTGCCAAATCCGGTATCGGTGTACTTGCAACTCTATTCCCGAGCTTTTTTGCAGGTCTTATGTTCGGCGGTATGAAGAACGTGATTGAACAGCACGCACCGCTTATCAACCGGATCAATCCGGCAAGTGTACTCAGTGATGCATTTCACTGTATCAGTGTCTACGATGATGCCGCACGCTATCACAGAAGTATTCTGATTCTCGGATTGATGTGCCTGCTTTGTATTACCAGCTCATTTTTATTGATAAGGAGGGAACGTTATGACAGTATTTAAAGGATTTTTAACAATAACAAAACGGAATCTCCACATGGCATTTCTTTATCTTGGCATCTTTCTTGCAATTGAGATTATGGCGACCAGCACATATAGTTCTCCGGAAGATGTTGGATTTCACGCAAAGAAACTGGTGGTCGGAGTCGTTGACCATAATGGCGGCACCCTTGCCGACTCACTTTCGGAGTACCTCGGACATTATCACACCATCAAACCATTGCCGGATGATAAAGCCGAACTTCAAGATGCACTTTTTAACCGCAACGTGTACTACATCGTAACCATCCCGGAGGATTTTAAGGAAAACTGCCTGATAAACGGAACTGCACTTTCTACTTCCAAGATTCCGGGAAGCAGTGACGGATATTATATCGACCAACAGATCAATACATTTTTAAATCAGGCTCGGACATTGATTGCCAGCGGTTATTCTGAAAAAGAAGTGGCTGATTATATTTTAAATCACGCCGAACCTTCTTCTAATGTAACCATGTTGGAATCCGACATATCAGAGGATGCTCCGCTTTATGGATATATGTTTCAGTATCTGCCGTATGTGCTGTTGTCCATTTGTTGTTATATTATGAGTGCCATTATGATTGCTTTTCATAAGCCGGATTTACAGAGACGAATCCTCTGTTCCTCCGTATCCATTCAGAGTCAGAACCGACAGCTTGCACTCGGATATCTGATTGTGGGACTTTCTTTCTGGATTGCCACTACATGGCTTCCGATGGCACTCATGTATGGAAAATCATTTTTCCAGTCTGCCAACATGCCATACTATATGTTGAACAGTTTCATGGTATTGCTGGTTGGTCTGGCACTTTCTTTCCTCCTTGGTGTGTTTATCAAAAAAGAGGAACTTCTAAGTGCCTTTGTGAATGTGGTTACGCTTGGGCTTAGTTTCTTATGCGGTGTATTTGTTCCGCTTGATATTATGGGAAAAGGTGTAAAGATGCTGGCACATTTCCTGCCGGTGTATTGGTATGAGATCAGTAATAACCTGTTAAATCATTATACAACCTTATCCCAGTCCCAGAAGCAACTTCTTTATCGTAACTTCGGTATTCAATTTCTATTTGCTGTTGCTATCTTTACGGTTGCAATGGTGGTAAGTAAAAGTAAGAGACAGACAGCGGAATGAAACGCTGTCTGTCTCTTACTTTTCCACAGCCGCCCCTTACTTTCAACTTTTCTTCTATGTGAAATTTTTTTGAGATTTTTCCTTCAGTATGGTAGACTACTATTATTGATAATTATTACTTTAACGAAAGGCTTTCTCATGAAAGAAAAAATATTTAATATCATCCAAATCGGCGATAAAAGCAGTCTTTCTGATTTGAAAGATGCGGATATCAAAGAAATCGTAGAAGTCTTTGTTGATACACGTTATGCCGGGAAAACAGTCGGAGAAATCGAAGAAGCACAACAAATTACTGTCTTTCTTGTACTGCGCGACGATTTTTCTGTGCTTCCGCAAAAGAATACGATTTTGAAATTAAATGATATTATTATCATTCGAACTGAAAACACGGAATCATAATTATTAGGAGGATTATTATGTATACAATTGGACAGGTTTCAGAAATGTTTGATTTACCTGTATCTACGCTTCGTTATTACGACAAGGAAGGGTTATTTCCAAATATAGAGCGCAAATCCGGCATCCGCAGATTTTCCGATTCAGAAATTGATGCCTTATATGTCATTGAATGTCTAAAAAAATCCGGTATGGAAATCAAGGATATTAAACAGTTTATGCAGTGGTGTAAAGAAGGGCCTTCTACTTACGCTAATCGCAAGGAACTTTTTGAGGCGAGAAAACGTGTTCTCGAAGAGAAAATGCATGAACTTGAGAAAAATATGGCAATGGCCAAATTCAAATGCTGGTATTATGAAAAAGCGATGGAAGATGGCTGTGAGGATCATATCAAAGCGATGCTTCCGGACAATTTGCCACCGGATATACAAAAATTGTATGACCTTGCACATGAATAACACAATTGTAATCTCTTACAAAATTCATCTTATCTATTATCAAACAAGGAAGTTGCCGACTTCACTGACGGCAACTTCCTTGTTATTTACAATTTTTTAAATGCACCAATTGTTGTAAATTCATATGTCATTGTGTTTCTCCTTTTTCTCTAAA
>DAVZKO010000127.1:0-6670 GCA_052272205.1 Schaedlerella sp.
TTCTTTCAGACCACAGTGTAATTTTTTCATCTGTTTTCATAATGATACAGTTTCCGTCCTTTGTTATGAAAAGAGTGTATCAGAAAAATATAGGCGCTAACAGATACGGATGATTACCTACTTACGGAAAGACAAAGAGGAACTTTATTCTAGCATGTAGTTGCAAAACAGGCGCGGAAAGCCTATCGTCTTCCTAATCCTTCCAGCGCCTGTCGACAAAGGTTCCCGCTCTTTTGTTAATTAAATTTGCAAAAATGTACTGATAGAAAAAATAATAGATAGATTTCAGTGAATACGTAGGAAGCGTTGGAAATAGTTGGAGATTAGAATTTTACGTTGGAGCTTAGGAACTTGCTGTTTGAGGGCATAGCCCGAGTTGCTGGTTTCTAAGCGACGTTTTAGTAATAATTCTAATCTTCTAGTATTTCCCGCTGACGAAGTCTGAACAGAAATCTATCTATTATTTTTTCTAGAAGGGACGGTTATCTATATTTAATGCACAAAATAGCCCTCACGCATAATGATACTTCCCTCTCTGCTTCACAAAGAACATCACGGTCACGCACAAAGTCAGTGCTTCTGCGGCAGTCACCGCTGACCAGATTCCATTAATACCAAATATCATCGGCAATATCAGAACCGCTCCGATCTGGAATACCAGTGTTCTTAAAAATGAAATAACAGCCGACACAACACCATTACTCAAAGCCGTAAAGAACGATGAGCCAAAGATGTTGAATCCATTTACCAAATATACAAGACAATAGATTCTAAACGCATGCTGTGTCATCTGAAGCAATTCTTTATCATATCCTACAAAGAGTTCCGATAACGGCATTGCAAGGTACTGCGATACAATCGCAATCATAATTCCCCATATACCGATTAAACTCAGGCTCTTTTTAAACATATTCTTTAATTCGGAATGATTCCCCGCTCCGTAGTGATAACTGATAATCGGTGCACTTCCAATCGAATATCCTAAGAAAATAGATACGAATACAAATCCGACATACATAATTGTTCCATATGCTGCCACTCCATTTTCCCCGGCAAATTTCATAAGCTGGATATTAAACAACGAGTTTACGATTGAGCTTGATAAGTTTGTCATAAGTTCGGATGAGCCATTCACACAAGTCTTGGCAAGTAATCTTGCGTTAAAATGTGTCCTGCCAAGTTTGAGCAGACTGGAGTTCTTTCTTGCGAAATAGAAAATCGGGAAAAGGCCTCCGATCAGCTCTCCACAGACTGTCGCAATCGCAGCTCCTGCAAGACCAACTCCTAAAATTCCAACAAACAGTAAATCCAATACCATATTGGTAACACCGGCACTAATAATCACACCAAGACCTAATTTCGGTTTCTCCGCCGCAACAAAGAAACTCTGAAATACATTCTGTAGCATGAATGCCGGCATTGAGATAAATGAGATTCTTCCATACAAGATACAATCTCTCAAAAGCTCTCCCTCTGCTCCAAGTGCGGAAGCAATGATTGGTGTCAAAATCATGCCGATAATCGATAATATAATTCCACCGATTGCAGTCACATAAACCAGCAATGAAAAATATTCATTGGCAAGTTCTTTCTTCCCCTCTCCTAATGTTTTCGCAACAATAGCACTACCACCTGTACCGATCATGAATCCAAGTGCAGACAATCCCATCAACAATGGTAAGATCAAATTGATGGATGCCAATGCTGTTTTTCCTACAAAGTTCGATACGAAAAGTCCATCGACAACGCTGTAAATAGATGTAAAAATCATCATTACAATAGATGGCAGTACAAAGCGTAACAACTTTCGATATGTAAAATGTTCTGATAATTGTATTTTCACTTTATCTCCTCCTTCTCTATTTTTCTGTATTCCTATCTATTTTTCTTTCATACATGGCAATTTCTCAAATCCGGCTTTTAATTCTGCATTATATCTTGCAAGCAGACGCAGCAACTGCTGTCCTTCTTCCTTCGTAAGTCCCTGAAATGAATGATTTTCCACTTCAATCACCGGATATATCACATCTTTTAACATCTCTTTCCCACGCTCAGTTAAATAAATGTGCATATTTCTTCCTTTTCCATGCATCAGAGTCAAATATCCTTCTTTCTCCAGATTGCGGATCGAAGAATTCACTGTCTGCTTTGGAATAAATGTTGCCTTGCAAATATCTCGCTGCAAGCACCCATCCCCCAATTCACAGATGGCATAAAAAATATCGAATGCACTATTCGATAATCCCAATCTCAACGCAGCCTCATGATAAATGTCATTAAACTCTTTATAAATCCGGTTAAACTCACAAAGATATGTGCTCATATATGGCATTGTTCTGTCTTCCTTCTTCATATTGATCCTCCAAGTCTGATTTCGTACTTGCATACCAGTATAGTCCGATTTCGTACTTGTGTCAAGAAATATCTTTTTCACAAAATCTATCCTCATTCACATCTTCTATTAAACCAATTTACAAATCCAAACTCTCTTTCCTGCCAAAAGGACCTGCAAATCCGATAGTCTCCTACCGGACTTGCAGGTCCTTTTTCACCCTCTCATAAACTCGATCTTGTCATACCATATCGACTGCTCGGATTTCCTCACAGTCCGCTTTTTTCTCTAACTTTTCCTATTTGACTTTTTCACTATTTGACTTTCGTAAAAATTCCCCTTAAGTCGTAAATTGCATGTCTTGGACATTTCACTGCACACATACCACAGCTTAAACATACTTCTTCATTGATCACTGCGCAATTATCTTTCACCTTAATCGCACCTGCTGTACAAGTCTTCTCGCAGATTCCACACCCGATACAGCTCACTTCACACTGCTTGCGTGCTTCTGCTCCCTTCGCATCATTGGAACATTTTACCACGATATAGTTTGCACACTCATGAATATGTATAATCTCCTGCGGACAGGCTTTTACACATTTTCCACATGCGATACATTTTTCTTCGTCTACTTCTGCAACTCCATATTCATTGATTGAAATTGCACCAAATTTACAATTATTTACACATTCGCCACAACCGATACAACCTTTTGTACATGTTGGCTCTTCGCTGTTCGCTCTACATCCTCCATTACAGGCTACAACCGCTGAACGATATGGAAATTTCTTTTTTATTGCCATAATCAATCCTTCCTTTCATATGGTGTGTTACACAATGGAAGACTGTAACGTCTCTCTCCATCGTATCTACAATATGCATCTGCGATTGCCGGTGCTGTTGGAATCGATGTGATCTCTCCGATTCCAATTGCTCCGCATGCCACATTCAATCCCGGTTTATCGATTACGATTGCCTCAATCTCTGGGATTTCATGTGAACGGAATAATCTCAGTGAACCATATTTATCGATTGGCTTACAGTTTTCATCGATTGGATACTGCTCGCGAAGTGCGTATCCCATAGACATAACAACTCCGCCTTCGATCTGACCTTCACAAGATAATGGATTGACTGCTTTACCGACATCATGAGCTGCGATCATCTTTTCAATCTTACCTGTCTTTGAATCAATGATACATACCTGTGTAGCATATCCATAAGCAACGTGGGAAACAGGATTCGGCACATCTGCTCCAAGCGGATCTGTCTTAGCAAGATATTCTCCATAATATACTTCTCCAATCATATCTTTCATGGATTTTCCTGCTTTTCTTTCTTCCATGAATTTCTCACAAGCTCTACGGCACGCTTCACCTGTAACCAATGTCTGACGTGATCCGGATGTTGTTCCAGAATCAGGTGAAACCCATGTATTACTTCTCTCATATACGATATCATCACGTTTCAGGTCTGTATTGGTTACGATCATCTGTACGAGTACTGTTCCCAATCCTTGTCCGATACAAGATGCACCTGTAAAAATGTGCAACTTTTCATCCTCTTCTACGATCAGTTTCACACGACCTGTATCCGGAATACCAACACCAACACCGGCATTCTTCATCGCACAACCCAGTCCGACTGCTTTTCCTTCAGCCAATGCTGCATCATATTCTTCTTTCACTGCTTCCAGTGTTTCCACTAAACCTGTAGATTCATCTACAATCTGACCGTTTGGTAATACTTCTCCCGGACGGATTGCATTGCGATAACGAATCTCCCAAGGTGTAATACCGACTTTGTCTGCCATCATATTCAACAATGTCTCTGTTGCAAAACATGTCTGAGTAACACCAAATCCACGGAATGCTCCTGCCGGTGGATTGTTTGTATAATAAGCCGTTCCTTCAATCTCGAAGTTCTCATAATGATATGGACCTGCTGCATGTGTACATGCACGTTCCAATACCGGACCTCCAAGTGATGCAAATGCACCTGTGTCAGAAGCAACTTTTGCTTTTACTCCCTGGATCACTCCATTTTCATCACATCCCATTGTGAAATCCATATAGAATGGATGACGCTTCGGATGAACAAGAAGTGACTCTGCTCTTGTTAATCTCATCTTAACCGGTTTTTTCGTAACATATGTGAGTAAAGCACTAAGATGCTGTACTGTCATATCTTCTTTACCGCCAAATCCACCACCTACGAGAGCATTTTGTACTTTTACTTTATCTGTTCCAAGCAACATTCTACATTCTTTCAATGTCTGATGTGCGGACTGGTCTGTAGAATAAACGAAAATGTCTCCATCTTCATCATAGAAAGATACCGCACATTCCGGTTCAAGGAATGCATGCTCTGTCCATGGTGTCTCAAAATGATGTGAAAGCACATATTTTGAATTTTTAATTGCTTCATCTGCATTACCACGGCTGATATGCTTATAAGCACAAATGTTATTCTCTTCTTCATCATATACCTTTGGTGCATCTGGAGCTGCTGCCTCTTCGACTGTATGAACATGTGGAAGAACCTCATATTCTACTTTGATTAACTTTTTAGCCTTCTCGGCTGTCTCCAAATCTTCTGCTGCGATCAATGCAATTGCATCTCCAAGATAATGTGTCAGACCGCCTTCCGGAATCAGTGAATACTGGTCATGCTTTAAATGTCCAATCTTATTCTCACCAGGAATATCCTTCGCTGTCACTACTGAAACCACCTTTGGAAGTGCCTCTGCTTTCGATGTATCAATTGAAAGCACACGTGCACGAGGATACTTACTTCTCAGTGCAACACCATATAACATACCTTCCAGACAATAGTCGTCCGGATACTTTCCTGTTCCAAGTACTTTTTCCTCTACATCTACTCTAGCTACGCTTGTTCCAAGTGTCCAGTCATCTTCCCCATCATCCGGAACTACTCCCTCTCTCAGAATCTTAGCTGCCAGACGAACCGCATCCATGATTTTAACATATCCTGTACATCTGCAATAATTATTGCGGAGTGCATATTTAATCTCATCATCTGTCGGTTCTGGATTCACATCCAGCAATGCTTTTGTACACATTACCATACCAGGGATACAAAATCCACACTGTACTGCTCCCGCTTTTCCGTAAGCATATGTGTATACCTTTTCCTCCCACTCTGTCAGTCCTTCTACTGTGATCACGCTTCTTCCCTCAAGCGAATCTGTATCCGGAACACATGATTTACAGGTCTTCCCATCAATGATAACTGTACAGGCTCCACAGGCGCCTTCACTACATCCATCCTTAGCCGATGTCAAATGTAATTCGTCGCGGAGGAATCTTAACAGCTTCTGATTTTTTGCTGGGGTGACCTCACGTCCATTGACCATAAACGTTGCCATATCAGAATCTCCTTTCTTGTTTCAACATAGTATCCGAAATGAAGCCCTACATTCACTTCGATTTTTGTTTATTTTTTCCTTATATGTTGAAGTCTCTCTTTATATTTTATCACAATTCAACTAAAAAGCAACTGATTTCCTTAAAATCTTTTTTGTATTCTAAAATTTTTTTAGATTTTTGAGACACATGTCCTTTTTTTATTAATTATTTTCCAATAAAAAACATCCTGTTCCCTTTTAGGATAAAAAAGACATCCCTTGACAAATACTTTTTTATAATTTGCCATGGGATGCCTTATTCAAGTCGAACGTCTGTTAATGATATAAAACATTATTTGTTTCTTTTTCTTCTATAAATCATGTCTGCTGCCATGATAATAGCTGTTGCACCTAGCAGCATGATTAATCTGCCTTGCTCTGTTGTATCTCCCGTCTTTGGAACTGATGCACTATCATTGGTCTGCGTCGTATCTGCTTTAGTGTCATCTTGTTTCTTGCCGTCATCTTGTTTCTGTGGTTTAGCTGCCTCTTTTACGGTAAAGTTTGTACTACACTCACCATCTGTATAGACAACTGTTAATTTATGTATTCCATTTGATAATGTAGCAAGGTACTCTTTCATAAATGTAATGATTGTGGAGCCGGAAACTGCTGTGTAATTCTTTTGATCTACTAAAACACCATCTACTTTTACACTTGTAAATTTACTAAAATCTCCATTTGCACGGAAGGTAAGCGTTCCATCACTATTCTTTGTCCAGGAGCTGTTTTCTCCCTCAAGGAACTTGTATGGAGTATGTCCGTATGAGATAGGCGTCATGGTGAGGTTGGTTTCGACCCAGAAGCTCTGGGTTTCACGTTCATCGCCTATGCGAGTGTACTCCACTTCCCGGCCGTTGATCTTTAGCTTGGCATCGGGGGAGATGTCGGCAGTATAGGCAGTCACA
>DAVZKO010000128.1:0-6529 GCA_052272205.1 Schaedlerella sp.
TTTCTTCTGGTCTTTGATCACTTCAAAGTGCTCTGCATTAATCTCCGGTACTACCATCGGTACATCCGGTGTCCAACGATGTGCACTGTTGTTCGAAACAACCGGTGTCTCTGTCTTTGCATAAGCCTCTTCGATTGCCTTAATCTCTTCTTTTGTCATATCAACTGCACTAAATACGAAATCAACAGTTGCTGCAACTTTTTCTACTTCGTTTACATTTAATACAACTAATTTTTTCACTGCTTCCGGCATCGGAGTGTCCATTTTCCATCTGTCTCCAACAGCCTCTTCATATGTCTTACCTGCTGAACGAGGGCTTGCTGCCACTGTTACAACTTCAAACCATGGATGATTCTCAAGAAGAGAAATAAATCTCTGTCCAACCATTCCTGTTGCTCCCAAGATACCGACTTTTAATTTCTGTTCCATTGTACATCTTCTCCTTTATCTAACTTCTAAGATTTAACTGTATTATAATGAATTGTTCACCATACTATGATCAACAATGATTCTCTTTCTTTACTCTGCGATCAAATACGCTTCTTCCTGTGCAATCACTTTTTCCATTGCAGCTTTTCCCGGTGCACCGATTGTATTTCTCATCTCCACACAAGTCTTCATGCTGATCGCATCGTAAATATCTTCTTCAAATACCGGTGAGATTGCCTTGAATTCTTCCAATGACATATCATCAAGCGCAATATTCTTGTCGATACAATATAATACCAACTGTCCCACAATGCCATGTGCATCTCTGAACGGAACTCCATGATTGACAAGATAGTCTGCTGCGTCTGTTGCATTGGTGAATCCGTTCTTTGCACTGTTCTCCATTCTCGGTTTATTGAACTTCATCGTACGGAGCATGCCTGTAAATAATGCGAGGCATCCTTTTGTTGTGTCAATTGCATCAAAAACAAATTCTTTGTCTTCCTGCATATCTTTATTGTATGCCAGTGGAATCCCTTTCATCGTAGTCAGCATAGACATCAATGCACCATACACTCTTCCCGTCTTACCACGAACAAGCTCTGCAATATCCGGATTCTTCTTCTGTGGCATAATGCTGCTTCCGGTACTATAGGCATCATCAATATCTACAAACTGATATTCATTCGAATTCCAGATGATAACTTCCTCTGAGAATCTGCTTAAATGCATCATCACTGTCGACATTGCCGATAAGAGTTCAATCAGATAATCTCTGTCTGCAACTGAATCCATACTGTTGAGTGTCGGTCCTGCAAAATCAAGTAACTCCGCTGTATAAGCTCTGTCTAACGGATAAGTCGTTCCTGCCAGTGCTCCGGAACCCAATGGGCAATAATTCATTCTTGCATAAATATCTTTCATACGAGAACGATCTCTCTTAAACATCTCAAAATATGCTCCCATATGATGTGCAAGTGTAATTGGCTGTGCCTTCTGAAGGTGTGTAAATCCAGGCATGTAAGTCTCTGTATTTTCCTTCATGATCTTCAGGAGTACTTCCAATATATCTTTTAACAGCTTATCCAATTCCAGAATCTCATCTCTGGTGTACAGTTTCATATCCAGTGCAACCTGATCGTTTCTACTGCGCCCGGTATGCAGTTTCTTTCCCGCATCTCCGATTCTGTCAATTAGATTTGCCTCCACAAAACTATGAATATCTTCATACTTGTCCGTAATCTCCAAAGTGCCGTTCTCGACATCTTCTTTGATTCCGTTTAATCCCTCGATAATCTGTTTCTTCTCCTCTTCTGTCAGGATTCCCTGCTTTGCAAGCATTGTCACATGTGCAATACTTCCGCGAATATCCTGTTCGTAGAACTTCTTATCAAAAGAAATGGATGCATTAAAATTATATACCAGTTGGTCCGTCTCCTTTGTAAAACGGCCACCCCATAATTGTGCCATAGCCAATTCCTCTCTTCTTTTTTTGTATTACTTTGCTCTATCCGACATACGCTTCAAGTTGTTTTTCGTCTGTACTGTCGTCAGAACTTTACTTTTGCACATTAGTTTAACATACTAAAGTGCCTGTGTCTATCCTTTTTTCGCCGGAAAGAGCAAAAAATAGAATTCACTCTGTTTTTTATTTTTCCACTAATCACCTACACTTATAGCTTTTTATTTCTTATGCTCCGCTTCCCTTCGTTCCCGCATCGAGAATACACATCCACAATAATCCTGACGATATAAGCCGTATTCTTCTGACAATTCTACGGAACGTTTATATCCGTTTTTCTTCTTAAAGTCTGAAAGCAAATAAGCAACATTGTATTCTTCCGCGAGTTTCATTCCAATCTCATTTAATTTCTGTGCATTTTTCAATGGACTGATACTCAATGTCGTAGTAAAGAAATCATATTCTCCGTCTTTCGCAATTCTCGCAGCTTCCCGCAACCGCAATTCATAGCATTTAAAGCATCGCTCTCCACCTTCTTTTACATCTTCCAGCCCTCGTGCCATATCATAGAACTTTTCACTGTCATAATTACCTGCGATAAATGTAACCGGATGTTTAAAATGCATTTCCGAAATCAACTTTTGCTGCTCCACAACTCTCTTCGTATATTCACTTTCCGGATAAATATTGGGATTATAATAAAATACAGTGATTTCAAAATACTGAGACAAATATTCTAAAACATAACTGCTGCAAGGTGCACAGCAGCTATGAAGAAGAAGTCTCGGGATTTTCTGCTCTTTTTCCAGTGTAAGAATCAATTTATCCAATTCTTTCTGATAATTGATCTTTTGCCCTGCTTTATTCCCTGCTTTCCAATTCCATACACTCACGTTTCTATTTCCTCTTCTTCCGTTTTTCTGTCACAATGATTTCTGGTTTTCCTCATTGCCAATCATTTGCTTCTGTACTTCTATACTATCTCAATTATGCCCACTTCGCAATTATGTCGTCACCTTTTCTGACTTTTGATTTGGATTTACGTTACTGATCACTGTTATTTTTAACAAACTATTTAGACATATCCTTCTTTTCTATGCCCGCAATCGATTTTGATACCATCTCTCCACCGCATTGATGATCGCATACAACAGCATAGAAAAGATGCATAGAATACAAATACTCATCAAAAGCCAATCCATTTTGAACAGCTGTGCGGGCAAAATGACAAAATGTATATCGTTCGTAAAATGCTGCAAGGACACGCGAAAATGCGTGTCCCTGCTTTGTTCTTTTTTATATCTCCAATTCCGGATTTATTCTTATTAAATACTTGTCAAACTGTGGTACCGTAAAATCTATCTCAGCATGGGCAGTTGCATATATCAATCCTTTATCAATCAACTGTGCTCTGTATGTAGAAATAGATTTTACACTTTTCCCCATAATTGATGCAACATTTGATATTGTACATGGAAGTTCTCCACATTTAACCATTGCAAACATAAACTGCTTTTCTTTCTTTGTACTCCGTTCAAATCGCACTTTAAAGAAACTCTGATCCAGACGCTTTTCAAATTCTGCTCTCGCATGATAAACGTCTTCTATCGTGATAATAGATTCCTCCGCCTGTTCCCATATTGCTTTACAATACTCTTGTATAAAGAATGGATAACCTTCGGTCACATTTATGATTTCCTGCACAGCTTCTTCTTTGTATGATACATTTAGTTCCTCCGCTGGTTTAACAATTGCTGCTTTCGCATCCTCTTTTACCAGTGAACCGACCTCCTCGAATCGAAAGAGTCTTTCTGAATACGACTTTACTTCTCCAAGCATTTTTAATATTTTAGGGAGTCCCGCCCCAAATATCATAATTGGAAGTCTCAGTTGATTACATCGATGAATCGCACTAATCAATGCTTCAGCTTCCTCGATCTTCATATACTGAATCTCATCAATAAAGAAGACAATTGCATCTTCTGATTTCAATGCTGTTCGTCCCATAGACACAAATAAATCTGTCAAATCATCTGACAAGACCCCAGTACTTACGTCTTCCGGAATGTCTCCATCCATTCCCGCTGTAAATGTACTGTCTGTCGGATTATACGTAACGGTAAATGCTCGTAATAAGCCGGCTGCTTTTCGTACCGCTTCTTTTGCTGCCTCTTTTCGGCTCATTTTATGAATGAATTTTTTTGATGTGTTCGCGATCTGCTGTATAAAATTCCTATTCTCATTAATCTCAATATGCTCAAATAAAATATCCTTCTCTTCCGCTTCACTCTCGATTGCATTTAGAAGAACAGTTTTCCCTACACCCCTCAGTCCACTATATATAATAGATTGTTGCGGATATCCCAACAGAATTGAACTCAAATAATTCTCCGCATCATCTAGCAATTTTTCACGTCCTGCCAAATATGCAGGCATAAACCCCGCTCCCGGAGTATATGGATTTGCACGTCTCATAATTATTCATCCTCTCTGCTAATATAATTCGTACTATTCTTTTCTTAATAAGTATAAATCGGATTTATTACATCCATGTCACACATGGTGTTCCCCTTCTCTTTCGTTTCATTATACTTCATCCATCCTAATTTCACAATCTTTTGTTCACGACAAAAACTGCTCTCAATACATTAAATTGAAAGATTTTATCGTTTATAGGAGAAGAAAAACCGGAGAGCTGCAATCCACATTACATACTCTCCGGCTAATCCTTTTCTTCATTATTCTTTTTATCATTCTTTATTTCGTTATCCGCATCTGTAATAACGATCCACTGCCCTCTTCCACCACTCCCTTCAAATCTGATTTTCCCCTGTTGCTTCAGTTTTCTTATCCTTGCATTGGATGCAGATAAACTAATCTGTTCTAACTCTGCTATCTGCCGTGCTGTAATCTTAGGATTATCAATCATGTAGTCCACAATCCTCTGCCGTTGTGCCTCTTTCTTCGTTGCATACAGGAAATCTTCCTCAAACGGCACTTCAATCTGCAGACGATCTTCCATCTGCTGAGTAGCGTTCTCGATTGAATCTAACACAGAGCTGTCCACCCCCAAGACCTTTTCCGGCTTATAGGTTATCACCAGCTTTGTTGGAAATACCAAAATTGTATCAATACTATCAACCATTTCTGCAACCGTAGCTTTTTTGATTGTATCTCCTTCCAGACGTTTACGAATCGTATCAAGTCGTTGTTCCAGAATCATCTGCGCAGCTTCCGCATCTTTCAACTTTCCAAGTTTCAGGTTAAGCTTCTCGATCTTCTGATCTATTTCCTGTTTCTTCCTTTTATAGTCATCATCCGATATCACTTCATCCAACAGCTTATTCAGTAATTTACTTCCCTGCTGTTCATACCGAAACTTCTCTTTTTGAATCTGCTTCTTCTGTTTCACAGAATCATTTTGTGCCAACACCTCAGTCAGAATTTTCATCATTTTTTCTGTAATCCCGGCATAATCCAATTCAATTCCGTTGTAATATTGTTCAGAAACACGCTCCAACAACTGGAACAATCGTTCTTCATCCAAGTGGATATTATCACACCCCTGCCCCGGCGTTAAATTTACTGTCCTGATTTTTTCTCTTCTTAGATCATCCTGATTACGCCCATTCTGCACATACCGCTGGCATTTCCATTCCACAATCAGCTTCTTATCTTTATATCGTTTCCGATATCTGCGATAAAATGGACTACCACACTCACCACATCGGATTTTCCCGGACAACTGATATTTCCCCGGATTATTCCCTCTGGGAAAATACTTCTTTTGATTGTTTGCTACTGCTCTATTATCCATTGCCTCGTTGGCAGCCTTCCACTCCGATTCTGACACGATCGCAGGAACTGCATCTTTATGTACAATCCATTTATCTGCCGGCATTCGAATCATTTTCTTAGTCTGAAAATCGAAATGTCTTTTGTTCTGAATCACCGTTCCATATCGAATCGGATTCCGGATAATCCTGCGAATCGCCTCCTCCTTATATGCTTTGCCGTTCCTGTCTCGGATTCCATTTTCTTCAAGATAATGCTCAATTGAATTACAGCCCATGGATCGACATAAGAAGAACATAATGCGAATCGCTTCTGCCTCTTCCTCAACAATCACAATCTCGCCATTCTCATCTCGCTTCAATCCATATGTCTGAGACGGCAGGATAAATGTCCCGCCGTCTCGCTGTCTATGAAAATGAGCATTGTTGATCTTCTTCGATAGTTCCTTACTGTACTCTTCAGCAAGAATCGCCTTGATTCCGGTAATCAGTGCATCATCTGCAGAATAAAACTTCTGCTCTAAATACATGAATAACCGTTTCCCATTGTTGACGAGTCTGTCTACGAACAGATACCAGTCTTTTGTATTTCTCATCAGTCGGTCCTGACTCTTGATAACTACAATATCAAACTGATCTGTCTGCAGTTGTTCATAAAGACGGTTGTATTCATTCCGCTTCGCTGTCGTTGTACCACTACGAGCCTCAATGAATTCATCCACAAGTGTCCAGCCCTGCTGCTGGACACTTTTCCTGGATTCAATTACTTGCTGCTGCAGAGCATCCTTCTGACTCTCTTCTTCGGTGGAACATCGACAGTAGGTCACTGCCCGGAGCATTAGGA
>DAVZKO010000129.1:0-6505 GCA_052272205.1 Schaedlerella sp.
ATCCAAATCCCCCATCGGTTTTAAAAGTTTACCTGTAGGACCTACATCCAGCGCTGTATAGACTTTTCTCCCTGCACGTTCCTGTGCAATTTTGACATTCGAAACGGCAGCATCCACAACATTTTTCAATGGATAAGTATCGTCCTTAAATTTGAGTGCATTGGCACCGAACGTATTCGTAAGCACAATGTTGCTTCCCGCTTCGATATATGCCTGATGAATTCCAATAATTTCCTCCGGATGATTCAAATTCCATGTCTCCGGAAGTTCTCCGGGCTTTAATCCCTTTTCCTGAAGAAGTGTTCCCATACCTCCATCAAAAAATAAAAGTTCTTTTCCTAATTGCTCCAATATCATACTGTATCCCTTCTATATACACAATCCTTCTTTGTACATACTTCACACCCCTGTCTGTGACAGTTTTCTTCTGAAGTACTAAGTCCTATCACCGCAGTTACCGACTTGGTCGGCGTCATCATTGAACTGTCTGTTATAGTCAATCCAATCTTTTTGGCACTGTCTATCATGCGTGTGATATATTCTTGATGCTCAATGGAAAAATCTCCATACCCCGGACTGAATCTCGGTCTTAGATAATATCCTTCCTTTTGCATCTCCACCGCAATCTGTTCCTGACACTCATCACAGTACTCTTCCAGAAGTGCTGCTGCACAAGCCTGTAGTACAACCGCTTTTGCCATATCAGTAAGCGATGTTCTTCGGATCAACTGGTCTACACCGATCCCAAGAGTTGCCCCGAACACAACAATCTTATCACAACCTTTTAGGTTTTTCGCAAGACTCTTGCTTTGTACCACTAAATTTCCAAACGATATCCGATTATCTTCAAGATGTTCTAAACAAAAGATGCGATAGATGGACTTTCTACCTGCAATTGACTGTAACATGGCAAAACCATCTGCAATCATTGTGCGTGTTTTCTCATCTACCGCATTTCTTCCATATCCCAGATAACGGACAGCTTCCTTTGTCAGTTGGTCCATTATCCTATTCTCCTAACACTTTATTACTTCGGAAAGATTCTCTATAATTTTCGCTGCTACTTCCGGCTTATTCATAGAATAAACATGGATATTCTTCACACCATTTGCAAGCAAGTCAATAATCTGATCTGTCGCATATGCGATTCCGGCCTGTTTCATTGCATCCGGATAATCTCCGAATCGATCGAGTAATGCAAGGAATCTTCTCGGAAATACTGTTCCTGACAGCTCCTGACTGCGTTTCATCTGTGCAGCCGTTGTAATCGGCATGATTCCTGGAAGAACCGGAACGTTAATTCCAGCTTCTCGAATTCGATATAAGAAATTATAGTGAATATCATTGTCAAAAAACATCTGTGTTGTAAGGAAATCAACTCCGCTGTCCACTTTCTGTTTTAAATATTTGATATCATCTACTTTGTGGTCATTCTCCACATGACCTTCCGGGTAACATGCCGCTCCAATACAGAAATCACCATGTTTTTTAATCTCTTCCACCAACTCATATGCATAATGGAAACGATCCTCGCTTGGGAATGTCATCCCCGGTACAATATCTCCACGAAGGGCAAGAATATTCTCAATTCCCAGTTCTTTCAAATTGCTAATAACCTGACGTACTTCCTCTTTCGTAGAAGATGCACAAGTAAGATGTGCCAGACTTTCCACTCCAAGGTCGTGTTTGATATGTGATGCAATCTTCGCTGTATTTTTGCTGGTTCCTCCACCGGCACCGTACGTCACACTTATATATGACGGATTCAACTGTGCAATCTTATCTGTTGCATCTTTCACTTTCTCAAATCCCGCATCTGTTTTCGGTGGGAACACCTCAAACGAAATATGTATTTTATCTTCGTTCAATTTATCGATTATCTTCATGTCCTTCTCCTAAATCTGTCATATATTTATTGTCGAACCTATATGCCTCTTCTACTCGTAAATAAGCAGCCGATCAGACTCCTCTTATTCACCGATCAGGCTTGCATATAAGTTCTGATACTGGATTGCTGAATTTCCCCATGAGAAATCTGCTTCCATCGCACGTTCTACCATCTTGTTCCAGTCACGTTTCTTATCGTAGTAAATGTGCTCTGCATATCGAACTGTATTCAACATCTCATGTGCGTTATAATTGGTAAAGCTAAATCCCGTTCCGGTCTTTTCATACTCATTGTAAGGCTGTACTGTATCTTTCAATCCACCTGTCTCTCGAACGATCGGAAGAGTTCCGTATCTAAGACTCATCAACTGACTCAATCCGCATGGTTCAAACAGAGACGGCATCAGGAATGCATCACAGGATGCATAAATTTTATGTGAAAGATCCTCTGAATAAAAGATATTTGCTGATACTTTTCCAGAATATTTCCAAGCGAAATGACGGAACATATTCTCGTATTTGGCTTCTCCGGTTCCAAGCACTACAATCTGCACTGCATCCTGACACATCTCATCCATCATATAATCCACCAAATCGAAACCTTTCTGATCTGTCAGTCTGGATACCATACCAATCATCATTGCCTTAGGATCTTTATCCAGTCCTAATTCTTCCTGTAATGCAGTCTTATTCATTACTTTTAATTTACGGAAGTTGCTTACATCAAAATTCTTCGCAATTCTTGGGTCTATTGCAGGATTGTATTCGTTGTAATCCAGTCCGTTCACAATTCCGCACAGATCATTGGAACGTGCGTTCATCAATCCATCCAGTGCCTCACCATAGAACGATGTCTTAATCTCCTGTGCATAAGTCTGACTTACTGTCGTTACTTTATCTGCGTATACAATACCACCTTTTAACAGGTTCGCATCCTTGTAAGCTTCCAGTTTATCCGGTACAAAATAATAATCCGGAAGTCCTGTAATTCCCTGCACGCTCTCTCTGTCCCATACTCCCTGGAACTTTAAGTTATGTATTGTCATCACAGTCTTAATTCCACGATAATACTCACCGAGATAACGAAAATTGTCCAAATATACAGGAATTAATCCAGTCTGCCAGTCATGGCAGTGAATCAGATCCGGGCGGAATCCAATCACAGGAAGTATGCTTAATACAGCTTTTGAGAAAAATGCAAATTTCTCAATATTCCATTTTGGATCTCCGTCATATGGTGCGAATCCATTAAAATAAAATTCGTTATCAATAAAATAAAAGCGAATTCCCTCATATTCACAAGTCATAATTCCAACATATCTGTCCTCACCTGCGAGATTCATATAAAAATGATCCACGTATTCCATCATGTCTTTCCATTTCTGGAACATACAATTGTATTTTGGAAGAACAACACGTACATCATATTTATCTTTATCAAAATATTTTGGAAGTGACCCAACTACATCTGCCAGACCTCCTGTTTTAATAAATGGCACACATTCTGACGATGCAAATAAAATATTTTTCATAGTAACCCTCCCGTTTTCCGCTTTTTATCAGCCTTGCTTTTTTGAATAATCATAAAATTATTATAACGCATTTTATTTTCAAAGAAAAGTCTTATTTTCGCATATATACAGCGAATCACAGCAGTATCTTTTATCTGTTTTTATACTCCAGTTGAATCGTATCTGCAATCAATGCAATAAACTCAGAATTTGTCGGTTTTCCTTTTCCGTTACTGACTGTATATCCGAAAAGTCTGTCCAGCGTATCTAATTTCCCTCTGCTCCATGCGACTTCAATTGCGTGTCGAATTGCACGTTCTACACGACTTGATGTTGTTTGATATTTTTTTGCTACCGTAGGATACAATATTTTTGTGATTGCATTCAATACTTCCATATCGTCCACAGCCATCATAATTGCATCTCTGAGATAATGGTATCCTTTGATGTGTGCAGGAATTCCAATTTCATGCAGCATATTCGTCACTGTATTGAGCAGTGACTCTTCACTGATTGGATTACTTTCCACAATTTCATCGATTGTTTTTTCATGAGTTCGCCATGTTCTGCGCGAATCTTTAATTCGATTCAACAATGTCTCTTTGTTGAATGGCTTCATAATGTAATAATCTGCGCCACGATTAAAAGCATCTTCTGTAATCTTTTCTTTCCCCACTGCTGTGACGACAATAAAACTCGGCTGCTTATTCACTGCTTTGTCACGATTCACATATTCCATTACGGTCAATCCGTCCATTTTCGGCATAATCAAGTCAAGTAATACAACATCTGGTTCCTTGTCCTTGATAATCTGACAAATCTCCTCTCCATTCTTTGCTTTTCCTACAACGCTTAGTTCTTTATCTGAAGAAATCAGCTCTCCTAACATGTCAAGCATTAATTCATTATCGTCAGCAATGGCCACTTTCAATGCTTCCATAGTGTCCTCCCCCGGTCCACTCCATCGCACTTGCTGTACCTTTACCTTTTCCCTATTATATAAGTCTTATCGACGAGAATCAAGAGGTTTCATGCGTCTCGATTCGACAAAAGCCGTCATTTCCTTTTTTCATTTTTCGGCTTCTTTCAGCATTGTTTCCGCAAAAATCCCATAGCCTTTTGTAGAATCATTGACAAACACATGTGTGACTGCTCCAATAAGTTTTCCGTTTTGTAAAATCGGTGAACCACTCATTCCCTGCACAATTCCGCCGGTTTTTTCCAAAAGTTCCGAATCTGTCACCTTAAGTGTGATTCCTTTATTTATTTCATCCGGTGTTTTGTCAATGTTCAATATTTCGACAGAATATTCTTTTACCTCTCCACCCAAAAAGCAACGAATCGTTGCTTTTCCAGCCTGAATTTCTTCTTTTTTCGCCACTTGTACTGCGTTTTGTTCTTCAAATAATGTATTGACATCATCCAGTATTCCGTAAATTCCTGCCTCTGTATTTTTATCAATTGTCCCAAGCTGATTGTAACGATTATACACGATCAACCCTTCCATACTTCCCGGTGTTCCATTTGTTCCTTTTATGACAGAACGAATACTTGTCCTGTAGAGCTTTCCCCCGGATATTTTCATTAACACACTGGTGTCCACATCATGAATTCCATGTCCGAGTGCACCAAACTCACTGTTTTTTGTCAGAAAAGTAATAGTCCCAAGTCCTTGTACATTGTCCCGCACCCAAATCCCCAGCTTATATTCTCTGCTTTCACATTCCACCGCCTTTAATTGCACTTCCACCGGCTTCTGATTTCTGCGTATTGTCAACACAACATTCTGTTCTTCTAACTGCTGCACCTGTGCCGTCAACTCTTTTTTGTCATGGATTTCTACCCCATTTATGCCAATAATATAGTCTCCCGCCCGAACCCGATTTCCGGCAGGCTCATACTCTCTTCCGTCTATTCCTTTCATTTTTTGTGTATCCAAAACAAGGACCCCATCTGTTTCCATGTATATTCCGATCGGCATTCCACCAACTAAAACCGTGTCCTCTTCCAGACATTCTGTCGTCACTTCTCTTTGCGCTGCCGCCTGTGCAACATTCCATCCAAGTCGCCCAAACGCTGCCACGCACATACATAGAACAGCAATACAAATCGCTTTTCTTTTTCTGCTTTGTTTCATCTTTCACATACCCTCTTTCGTTACTTTTTTATTTATCTGTTGCGTAGCATGTTCCATGCACCGTCTCAACAGCAAAGGCTATTTTTCTTCAAATCCGTATATAGAAAAAAACGAACATACACAGGATCTTACTTCCTGTAATGCTCGTTTTTAGTATGTGAAAGAAATGATATTTCACACTGGTATTATATTTCAAGTCGAGATGGACGATATGGAGCAAAAGAAATACAGAGAACTGAAGCAAGACCTTGTTTTGCATTTGGAAGATGCGGAAATCACGGCACTGAACGCAGCGTCTCTCTGCGGAAAGCTCTGTCAAATGGCGAATGGTGCAATCTATGATGCTGATAAAAACGTTCTTGCATTTCACGACAGGAAGCTGGATACTCTGGAAGACTTGATAGAAGCTGCCAATGGCAAGCCGGTTCTGGTTGCCTACTGGTTTCAACATGATGCCGCAAGAATCCGGAAACGGTTTTCTGTGCGTGACATCAAAACCGAAAAAGATATTCAGGACTGGAACGCCGGAAAGATTCCGGTTGCTTTAATCCATCCTGCCTCTGCCGGACACGGGCTGAACCTGCAAGCCGGTGGCAATACGCTCATCTGGTTTGGACTGACATGGTCGTTGGAACTGTACCAGCAGACCAATGCCCGCCTTTATCGGCAAGGGCAGCAATCGAAGACCGTTGTGATACAGCACATCGTCACCAAAGGCACGGTGGACGAGCAAATTCTGCGAGCATTGCAGAGAAAGGAGCAAACGCAGAATGCACTCTTAACTGCCGTAAAAGCCGAACTGGGAGGTGTTTCATGAAAACTTATAGAATCAATCAAGCAACTCGCCCAGACGAAGAACACCCTTACGAGGAGCTAGCCAGAGCTATTATCATTCAAGCTTGCAATGATTATCTGGATAACCACCGAGATTCCAGTTCTGTCCATTAACCACTAAAGACTGGACATCTAC
>DAVZKO010000130.1:0-6456 GCA_052272205.1 Schaedlerella sp.
AGAGCATCTGCCTTACAAGCAGAGGGTCACAGGTTCGAGCCCTGTAGGTCCCATATATGTAGTGCGCGCGTGTGGCGGAATAGGCAGACGCAAGGGACTTAAAATCCCTCGGGAGCGATCCCGTGCCGGTTCAAGTCCGGCCACGCGCATTATATTATGTAGAAGACTTAAGCGTTTCGCTTAAGTCTTTTTATGTTCTGAAGCATAAAAGGGGGAACAGACCATGAGAAGAATGGAATTTACAATGGATAGACCGGGCTTGGTTGAGATTGGACAGGAAGTAAATGTAATAGAAGGAAAACTTCCGAGTTCTTACTATTATACAATCGAGCATGCAATTGCGATGAGCGGTAATTATCGAAGTTATGAGCGATTAAAAACACGTCGTGGTAAAGTTGTAGATATTCAGATGGGATTAGAGGCAAATAGTGTTATTTTGGAGTTTGATGAATAGCAAAAAGGACGTGGCAATATTTTCGGAGATAATTTCAAAAAATGGAGTTGACAAAGTTTAATTGAATGCTATAATGATGGTCAGAAGATAACACGATGACGAGACGAGTAGGATGTGGAACGTTTCAGAGAGAGATGAGTATGCTGCAATCATCTTAACGGGAAGCATTTGAAGACTACCTCTGAGTGGCCCTAATCCGGTCCGGTGATTCCGTTATAATCATGAATGAAGTGGTTTTAGATAACAGAGTAATTGTTATCATCTTGAAAACAAAAAGGGTGGAACCGCGGATAGTAAAGTAATCATTATTGTTTAAGACAACAACGAATCAGACTTTATCCGTCCCTTGCATGTAGGTGCAGGGGACAGATAAAGTTTTTCTTTTTTTGAGGAAAATATTTCGGAAATGTAAGATGTTCCCGATAGATACATTTCAAAAAGATGGATCTATAACAAATACCCTTGTACCCGATGCATGTAGTCAATTGATAGAAACAACTGAAAGAGGAGGAAGAAAGATGATTATTACATTAAAAGATGGATCAAAAAAAGAATATGCAGAAGCAAAATCAGTAATCGATATCGCATATGATATTAGTGAAGGACTGGCTCGTGCAGCATGTGCAGGAGAAGTAGATGGTGAGGTAGTAGACCTGCGTACAGTTCTTGATAAAGATTGTGAGTTAAATATTCTCACAGCGAGAGATGAGAAGGGATTGGCAGCACTTCGTCATACAGCATCACACGTAATGGCAGAGGCTGTTCAGAATCTGTATCCGGATGCAAAAGTTGCAATTGGACCTTCTATTGACACTGGCTTCTATTATGATTTTGAATGTCAGTCATTTACAAGAGATGATTTGGATGCAATCGAGAAAGAGATGAAGAAAATCATCAAAAAAGGTGCTAAGATTGAAAGATTCACAAAATCCAGAGAAGAAGCAATCGCATTTTTCAAAGAGAAAAATGAGCCTTACAAAGTTGAGTTGATTGAAGATTTACCGGAAGATGCAGAGATTTCATTCTACTCTCAGGGTGATTGGGTAGACTTATGTGCAGGACCTCATTTGATGAGCACAAAAGGTGTGAAAGCATTCAAATTATTATCATCTTCAGGAGCTTACTGGAGAGGCGATGAGAAGAATACAATGCTGACTCGTATCTATGGTACAGCTTATGCTACAAAAGATGAGCTGAAAGTGCATTTGACACAGTTGGAAGAGGCGAAGAAACGTGACCACAACAAACTTGGTCGTGAGATGAAACTGTTTACAACCGTAGATGTTATCGGACAGGGACTTCCATTGATCATGCCAAACGGTGTTATCATTATGCAGGAATTGCAGCGTTGGATTGAGGATGAAGAGAGCAGACGCGGATATGTTCGTACTAAGACACCATTGATGGCAAAGAATGACCTTTATAAGATTTCAGGACACTGGGATCACTATAAAGACGGAATGTTCGTCTTAGGTGATGAAGAGAAAGACAAAGAAGTATTTGCACTTCGTCCAATGACATGTCCATTCCAGTATTATGTATACAAAGCAGAGCAACACAGCTATCGTGACCTGCCACTGCGTTATGGCGAGACATCTACATTGTTCCGTAATGAGGATTCCGGAGAGATGCATGGTCTGACTCGTGTTCGTCAGTTTACAATTTCTGAGGGACATCTGATTGTAAGACCTGACCAGATGGTAAAAGAGTTCAAAGATTGTATCGCATTGGCTCAGTATTGCTTGCAGGTACTCGGCGTAGAGGAAGATGTAACATATCACCTTTCAAAATGGGATCCTTCTAATAGAGAAAAATATATCGGCGAGCCGGAAGTTTGGAATGAGACAGAAGATCACATTCGTACAATGCTTCAGGAACTCAACATTCCATTCGTAGAGGATGTCGGAGAGGCTGCATTCTACGGACCGAAAGTAGATATCAATGCAAAGAATGTATACGGAAAAGAAGATACAATGATTACAATTCAGTGGGATGCACTGCTTGCTGAACAGTTTGATATGTACTATATTGATGAAAATGGTGAGAAGAAACGTCCATGCATCATTCATCGTACATCTATCGGATGTTATGAAAGAACACTGGCATGGCTGATTGAAAAATACGCAGGTATGTTCCCAACATGGTTGTGTCCGGAACAGGTTCGTGTGATTCCTATTTCAGATAAATATCATGACTATGCAGCAAAAGTTGAAGCAGAACTCAAAGCGAATAACATCCGTTGCTCTGTTGATCAGCGTTCAGAAAAGATGGGATATAAGATTCGCGAAGCTCGTCTGAACAGAGTTCCATATATGCTGATTGTTGGAGCAAAAGAAGAGGAAGAACAGAAAGTTTCTGTAAGAAGCAGATATCTCGGAGATGAAGGTGCCAAAGATTTGAATGTATTTATTGATGCAATCAAAGAGGAGATTCAGAAAAAGACAATTCGTAAGATTGAAGTAGAGGACTAAGGCTCTATTTGATTCACAGAGGTCGACTTACACGGTCCTTGAGGGAAATATCATATGTGACTTCTTGCTCAGTTCCATGAGTCAAGAAATAGATAAGAAGTTCAACATTTATTAAAAACAAAGAATTTGCGGTCAAACTCGCTGCTGAGCAGCTCAAACAACTCCCTTAAATTCTTTAACATAAATGTTGAACTTCTAACTGTTTCTAAGACTCATTCCAAATTCGCAAGAAGTCACATATGATATTTCCCTCAAGTCGTGTATCGGCGCAGGCAGTGAATAAAATAGAACGGGGAAGTTCTGCTCGACGAAGTCTGAACAGAAATCTAGCTATTATTTTTTCTAGAAGGGACGTATAGCCATTTAACAAATAAAATAGCAAATGCAGTTGCTTACCAGCGCCCACATGGGGTATGATACTATCATAAACACATTCGAAAGAATACCATGAACGGAGGCTGATTTTATGCAGAATTATTCTGGAGAAAAAGACTTACAGTATCATTTACAGATTAGACCGGGAGATGTGGGACGATACGTGATTCTTCCGGGAGACCCGAAGCGGTGCAAGAAGATTGCGGAGCATTTTGAAGATGCGAAGTTGATCGCAGACAGTAGAGAATTTGTTACTTATACAGGATATCTGGATGGGGAGAAAGTGAGCGTTACATCTACAGGAATCGGCGGTCCATCTGCGGCGATTGCAATGGAAGAACTCGTACGATGCGGGGCGGATACATTTATTCGTGTAGGAACCTGTGGTGGAATTGATATCAATGTAAAAGGCGGCGATATTGTCGTTGCAACCGGTTCGGTTCGAATGGATGGTACGAGCAAGGAGTATGCACCGATTGAATATCCGGCAGTTCCGAATTTGGATGTGACCAATGCACTGGTACAAGCCGGAAAAGAGCTTGGATTTATCTGCCATGCCGGGGTTGTGCAGGGGAAGGATTCATTTTATGGTCAGCATGAACCGGAACAGATGCCGACGAGTTATGAGCTGTTGAATAAATGGGAAGCTTGGAAACGCCTTGGCTGTCTGGCTTCGGAGATGGAGTCGGCGACATTATTTATAGTGGCGTCACATTTGCGAGTACGATGTGGTGCGGATTTTCTGGTAATGGGGAATCAGGAGAGAAATGCGCTGGGAATGGAGAATCCAATCGTACATGATACAGAGGCTGCGATTTGTGTTGCTGTGGAGGCAATACGAAAGCTGATTAAAGCGGATAAAGAAGAATAATGTTAAAATAAACCAAAATGTATTTTGAAAATGTGAGCTGGAAAGCATTTTCAAAACATAGGTAAATTGAACAATAAGTAAAGATAAGGAAAAGAGGATGAAACACTTGGACAAGAAAGCAATTTTAAGTAAAGTAGACCACACATTGTTGGCACAGAATGCAACATGGGAAGAGATAAAAGTAATTCTGGATGATGCGATGAAATATGAGACAGCATCGGCATGTATTCCACCTTGCTTTGTAAAACAGGCTGCAGAGTATGTGCAAGGGAAATTACCAATCTGTACAGTAATCGGCTTCCCAAATGGATATAATACAACAGCAGTGAAAGTATTTGAAACCAAAGATGCGATTGCAAATGGAGCAGATGAGATTGATATGGTGATCAATGTTGGTGATCTGAAAGCGAAAAAGTATCAGGCAATCGAGGATGAGATTCGCCGGATGCACGAAGCATGTGAAGGTAAAATTTTAAAAGTTATCATTGAGACCTGTCTGTTGACTGAAGAAGAGAAAATCAAGATGTGTGAGCTGGTTACGAATGCAGGTGCAGAATTTATCAAGACATCGACTGGATTTTCAACAGGTGGCGCCACGTTTGCGGATGTGGAACTGATGCGGGCACATGTGGGCAAAGAGGTCAAAGTTAAGGCAGCAGGAGGTATTTCTTCCTTTGACGATGCAGAAAAATTTGTTACTCTGGGAGCAGACCGACTTGGAACAAGCCGTTTGATCAAGATTATGAAAAATACAGACAGCGGGCAAGGATATTAAGCGAAAGAAAGATGAGAAGAAAATCAGTAGTTCTTAGCAGGAATGGTCAAATGGGAAGGGGACGAGGCTTATTAATTTTACAAAAATATATTGTCGAATCTATCAATGGTGTATGAAGGTAGCCATGGATGCATTGCCATGGCGTACACCACGTGTGTTGGCAGGGGCGGGTGTACTGACTAATTTGTCGGATATATTGAAAAAAAAGAAGATTTCTCATATTTTAATTGTAACCGGTCCGAATATTCGTAAGCGAGGACTACTTGATGAACTGGAAGAGGAATTGCAACACAATAAGTTGGTCTATCATATCTTTGATGAAGTATCGCAGAATCCTACGGATGTGGAAGTAGAGCGTGGAGTTCTTGTATATAAACGAGAGAAGTGTTCCTGCATCGTAGCGATTGGAGGAGGCTCTCCGATGGATTGTGCAAAAGCAATCGGAGCAAGAATTGCACGACCGGGAAAATCAGTACGACAATTGCAGGGCGTCTTTCGGATATTGCGTCCGATTCCATTCTTGATCGCGGTTCCTACAACAGCGGGAAGTGGATCGGAAACGACGATTGCTGCCGTGATAACCGAGCAGAAAACACATCATAAGGCAGCAATCAATGATTTGCGTCTGATGCCAAGAGTCGTGATATTGGATTCGAAACTGACCACTGCATTACCGCCTGCGGTTACGGCGGAAACAGGTATGGATGCGTTATGCCATGCGGTAGAGGCATATACCAATGATTGTTATAATACAGACCTTGAACGCAAATTATGTAGAAAAGCAGTAAAACTCATATATGATAATCTGTATTGTGCATACAGGCATGGAGAAAATCTGGAAGCAAGGCAGAAGATGCAGCAGGCAGCATTTTACGCAGGAAGAGCATTTACAAGAGGAAGCGTCGGATATGTTCATGCGATTGGACACACGTTGAGCGGACTGTATGATGTGCCGCATGGAAGGGCAATGGCAATGTTGTTGCCACATGTTATGAGAGCGTATGGAAGTGCAGCAGAGGAAAAGCTGGCAGAATTGTGCGATGTCTGTGGAATAACAACCGGGAGTTCGGATGAGGATACAAAAACAATCGGAAAATTCAATGGAAGCACAAATAAAACCAGAGATCCAGGTAAGAATGAAAACCATGTCAAAGCGGAAGCATTTCTGCAATGGATGGAAGAGATGAAGGAAAAAATGGATATTCCAGAGTATCCGGATATGATTTTAAAGAAAGATATTCCTCAAATTGCGAACTGGGCTGCAAAAGAGGGAAATCCACTGTATCCAGTACCGGTGGTATGGACGAAATCGGAGTTTCAGAAATTTGTAATAAATATGACCATACATAAGAAACGAAGTTGACAGAGCTTCTTTATAGGCGGTATGTCATGGCAGTTGAGTCATACGTTCTATATCTTATGTATGGTCTATTATTAAGGGCAAAAATTGGGTTTATATTTATTTATACCTCTTGATAATGGAAGTCGATTTTTGTCCTGTCTTGTGTAC
>DAVZKO010000131.1:0-6401 GCA_052272205.1 Schaedlerella sp.
CAGGTTGGGGGTATCCTCCAGTGCCTTCTGGCCTGCGGTCATCACCACGTCCCAATCATATGTTTTGCCATATCCAAAAACTGTCCAACCGGTGAAAGCTGATCGTGCATACGTCCTACGATACCATACAGGTCAAACCATCCGAGTTTGATCGCAAATATATACTTCAAAATCGTTGCGAAGAAAAAGCTCGGCAGGGAAATACCGATCAGTGCAAGTACTGTGATTACATAATCCGATGTAGAATACTGTTTTCTTGCTGCAAGAATACCGGCCGGGATTGCGATTACAATCTCAAGTATAAAAGAACCGAGTCCCAGTGCAAACGAATACCAGATTACGCTGGCAAACTTCTTTGTTACCGGCTGATTCCAGTACCAGGAATCTCCAAACTGTCCACGTACTGCTTTTCCGGCCCAGGTAAAATATCCCTGTACAATGCCGGTATCCAGACCGTACTGTGCATTTAACTGGTCACGCCATTCACCATAGCTTTTAGCGCCTGGTTTCTTTGAGAGTTCCATTGCCTGCTGTTCAACGTATGATGTCGGCATGCATCGCATAACACCATAGATAATCATTGTAACAAAGACAAGAAGCAGACACGATATTAAAACTCTTTTTAAAACAAATTTCTTCATTTTAATACTCTCCTTGTATATTGGTTACCCCTTAGCAAAGAAAAAGCTAAAGGTATTTCGCAAAAAGACGCCTCTTCTTCCTCTTGCGAAATACCTTTAGCATTGGCCGGGAAGCATCTGCTTCCCAGCCATTGCTATGTGGCACTCCTAATGGAAATTAGTTCAATTCAACATTATATGCTTCGTTCATCCAAGTATAATATGTTGACTGATCCGGTGTAATAGAATCCATGTTTACACGCTCTGTGCTGTACAGAGAGCATTCCTGTCTCTGGTAAACCGGAATTTCAACTGCAAAATCAACAATGAAATCAAGAGCCTCTTTGTATACAGCCTTACGATATGTCTGGTCTGTATTTGTTCTTCCATCCTCAACCATCTGGTCAAGTTCTGGGGAGTTGATCTCATACATGTATGCAGATCCACCGTTTGAATCATATACCTGATACATATCCGGGTCTAATGTTGCAGACCATGCTGCACACCAGATCTCAGCTGTTCCTGCTTCTGTTGCATTCCACAGGATAGAAGAATCAGCAAGATCATTAATGTCAAGTTTGAATCCAATCTTAGCAAGTGCCTCAGATGCTGCAGTTACAATTGCAAATGAAGGATGGTCTCCATTTCCGCCGCCACCGATCATTAATTCATACTCTAATTTAGCGCCTTCCGGAGCTGCTGTTAATTTACCATCCTGTACTGTATAACCAGCTGCTTCGAAATATCCTAATGCTGCCTGAAGAGCTGCATCGTATTTCTCATCTTCTGACATTCCGTCTGTGTAGATCGGGTTACCATCTACATCTGTTGAGAATGCTGCTTTGTAATCTGCGTCAGATTTCTGTGGAGCAGCCCATGATGTATTGGAGATCGGGTAGTTGATTACAGATGCTGCATCCCCATAGTAGGAATCGATTGCAACATCACGGTATACAGCAAGTACAGTAGCGATTGCTTTACGTAAATCTTTTGACTGCTCGCTTGCATTGTCTCCGCCAACACATACGTTCTTAGAGTTCATTCCGATGTAACCATATCCGTTGTAATCTGTTTTGGTAATTGATAATGTATCACCATTCTCTTCGCCGTTGGAGTTCTCACTGCAGATCTGCTCAAGAGCTGCTTTGGAAAGAGATGGCGAAGAAATATCTACAGTTCCCTGAACAACACCAGGAACCATATCAGCTTCAGAGGTTGTCTTAAACTGGATATTCTTCGTCTTTGGCTCACCGCGCCAGTAGTTCTCATTTGCTTCAAGGTATACGGTCTTATTCTCGTATTTTACAAATTTGTAAGCTCCTGCGCCCATTGGAGTAGAAGTTTTTGCTCTTACAGAAGTAAGATCACCTTTTGTGAAACCAAACTGGTTGTTATCATAATCATAAGCGGATGCATCGCCATAGTAATGCAGTGGCTGTACTGGTGTTTTGCCAAGCTGTGCTAATGCAGTTGCATCTACCGTAGATAAAGTAACTTTTACAGAATAATCGCCAGTTTTCTTGATTCCTTCGATATGATCTGCAGAATCACCTGTCTGAACAGCTGCTTTGTAAGAGTCATCGAAGCAGTCTGCTAAAGTTGTGCTTGCTTTCTCAGCATCAGCCATTGCAAGGATGTCTCCCTCATAGCTTGGGTTTGCACATAAATCATCCCAGAAATCTGCTAATGTAGGAACATCGTCTCCCTCAAGTGTCCATGTTTTGCCTGTATAAGCACTTGAGAAAGTTCCGTCATCGTTTGTTGCACCGTATCCGTAGTTTTCCATACCGAATGCGATCTCATTCTTTGCCTCAGATGCATCAAGATTTGTCAGGCAGTAATCCACAATGCTCTGTGCGAATTCTTCACCAGCCTTTGGAAGCTCTGTTTCAAAGAATTTTTTCTGCTGATCCTCTGTTACAACAGAGAAATCTGTGTTGTCAGCGCCTTTCTCGAGTAAATATTTATATAATACTTCAGATCCGCTCTGGTAAGCATCCAATCCTACAATTGGAAGTGAACCGATAGCTGCTCCTCCATCATAAGATGGATCACAGTATACATAATATGTAAAAATCAGATCATCTGCTGTTAAAGGCTCACCATCAGAGAATTTTACATCATCACGGAGTGTAAAATCATAATCTACAGTTCCATCAGCATTCTCTGTAATGTTACAATCTGCGATACCTGTGTATGTGTAATCAGTACCGTTATACTCTTTGGTCTCTCCTTCAATACCGTTCATAATAATCTCACCTGCACGGTCATTCTCCAGAAGAGGTGCAGCTGTCATATCAGCGATATTCTGGTCTGGTACAGACGCAGCAAAGAACTCTGAGAATTTCTCACTCATATCCTGTGATGCGATTACCAGTGGTGTGTCGGAGCTGGCTTTTGATCCAGATTCTGTGCCATCGTTTTTACCGTTGCCACAGCCTGTTGCGAGACCAGCTACCATTGTACCTGCCAAAAGAATGGCAAGCATCTGTCTCATCTTTTTCATAATATTTCCTCCTAATGAAATAATCTATGTCTTAACCTTTTCAGGATAAAACCTTATTGGATTTCTTTGCCTTCCTCGACTCTGATTCCGGCAAAAATATGATCATAGTACTTTGCATATGCGATCACGACCGCTGCAAGTACCAGATGTCCCAGCAGATAAACAAGTTCTGCTCCTATACGAATCCTGCTGTGATAAATCACAATGTAGATCACATCGCAGACAGCACTGATACCATCCATCGCAAGAATTCCTAGTGCACTCCTATGCATTCTTCGTATACTTCCGTCATACTGTGGTGTCGGCATGGAAACTCCGGCGTCCATATAACTGACTGCTCCGACAATCATAAATGCAGTCGGAAGGAACATAAACAGATACGGGTACACGATCCAGAATGTTCTGGAAGAATCCTGATTTACAAGACCGATTCCAATCTGTGCAACTGCCATAAGAAGCGCAAAGCCAATCGTGATCCAGTTTGTCTTTATTTTTGCCTTTTCATCAAAGGGCAATACATAGGTTTGTATGTCTTCCTGTTTATACTTATTTCTTAGCATGTCTTCTTTTCCAGTTTTTCTACCAGTTCACGGATACATCCATCTTCAAACGGACTGTTTAATCCGGATTCACGGATTACATTGACGAAGAAATCTCTTGCGGAAAGGTTGCAGAGCTTTAAGTAATTCTCCCATGCTTTCTTAAAATCTTCATCCATCATGACCTTGAACTGCATTGCACATATACTTGCAAGGACATAATCAATATAGTAGAACGGGCACTGGAAAATATGTGACTGTCTCTGCCAGAACCCACCATTTGCATAAAATGGATCATTCTCATAATCCATGTGCGGACGATATTCCTTTTCCAGTTCTGCCCACACTGCTTTACGCTCTGCCGGAGTCATCTCCGGTCTGGCATATACACGATGCTGGAATTCATCTACCATGCATCCGTATGGAACAAAGATTGCTGCATCTTCAAAATGCATCTTCAGATAATCATCTTTGCGGTCTCCAAAAAACATTTCCATCCATCCATATGTGAAATATTCCATTGACATGGAATGGATCTCTGCGGTCTCCATCGTAATGTCCGCATATTCGCGGATCTCTTCATTGCGGAGAAGATATCCCTGGAATGCATGACCACATTCATGTGTGATCACATCGACATCTCCGCTTGTTCCGTTGAAGTTTGCAAAAATAAACGGTGACTTATAGTTTGGCAGGTAGGTCATATAACCGCCCTGCTGCTTTGTCTTTCTTCCAAATACATCAAAGAGCTCGTTCTCCATCATGAAATCGAAAAATTCTCCGGTTTCTTTGGAAAGCTCATGATACATCTTCTGTCCAGCCTGTAAAATCTCTTCCGGTGTACCGGTTGGAGCAGGATTGCCGTTTTTGAAATATACACCATTATCATAGAATTTCAGGGAATCCACGCCGATTCTCTCTCTTCTGCGTTCATGAAGTCTGCTGGCAAACGGAACAAAGGATTCCTTGATCTGTCTGCGGAAATTCTCAACCATTGCCTGATCGTAGCAATTGCGGTTCATACGATAGTAAGCAAGTTCTATATAATTATCATATCCAAGCATCTTTGCCTGTCTGGTACGATTCTTCACCATCTGATCATAGATCTCATCGATCTCATCCGTTACAGAAAGGAAATAATCACTCATTGCTTTCCATGCACGTTTTCTTGTTTCGCGGTCTGACGATGTTGTAAACTTCGTCATCAGGGAAAGATTATACGTCTCTCCATCAAATGGGATCTTTGCGGTTGCAATCAGTTTGGTGTATTTGCTGATCAATGCATTCTCTTCCTGCATCAATGGAATGATCTTCTCATCGAATGCTTTTAAAGCGATCTCGATATTCTTAAATGTGACTTTTCCAATCTTCTTTTCGAGCACATCACGATATGGAGATTCATAAAGAACCTTTGCATATTCATTCTCATATTTCTGAATAACCGGAAGGATCTCATCACAGTAATCATTCTCTTTTTCATAAAATTCATCGGTTGTATCAATTCCATGGCGGATGCTTGCCAATGTAATGTTTGTTTCCACATCACCGGAGAATTTATAATACTCTTTATGGATTTCAAACTGTTCGTCTCCGGAAGACGCTTTCTTTGTTCTGTCGATAATGTCACGGTATTTTTTCTCTACCTCGTCCATATCAACACGCTTATACGGCATCTCTGAAAATTTCATTTCCAACCTTCTTTCCGGTTTAATTCAGCAGTGTTTTACCACTTTACCTAATTAAATCAAATTATTTATAACCAAAAAAAAGTGCCAATGAACGCCTTTGTCCATTGCACTTTATCGATATACATGTGTTTGCCTCTCGCGAACAACTGTGTCTATTATACATGGTTTTTACGATTTGTCAACCAGATCTCGACTTCCTGTTTTTGGTATAAATATTCATGTTCATGTATCTTTTCTCTTCTACAATATTCATTTTAATCATTTTTCCGTTATTTTCTCTGAAATTTCTGTATTTATATTCATAGCATTTTCTTTGTTTTTTATATAAACAATTTCATGGATTTGTATTATTTTTGTAAAGTTTACATATGAAAAAACTATGATATAATTAGCAAAGCGCAATGATATCATATGCGATATGATATCAGGAAAGGAACGTCCATGATCACTACCGATGAAATCTTAAATCTCAACTATTATAAAAAGACCACCTATACCGGCTGGATGGAGGGTATGCGTTTTCTGATCCGGCGGGAAGCCCCGGAAGATGGCGATGCCATATTCCATGCCTGGGTCTGGCCCGGTCCGTATATTTTTGATCTTACTGAAGACAACCGGAAATTTGATGCAGTTTTTCCATTTACAGATGAGGGAAAACAACAGGTCGTAGACTGGATCAACGGTTCCTTTGAAGAACATAAAGATCTCTGGCCAAAAAGAAAGACAGATGGGAACTAATCTCATCTGTCTTATGAATGGGCTTAAGTGGACTCGAACCACCGACCTCACGCTTATCAGGCGTGCGCTCTAACCGGCTGAGCTATAAGCCCATTTCAATCTGGCAGCCACCTGCTTTCCCATACCGTCTCCAGTATAGTATCATCGGCCGCTTAAGTCTTAACCATCGTGTTCGGGATGTGGACGGGTGTTTCCCCTAAGCGCATCGCCACCAGAAGTCTGTTATTAACTTTCATTGATAACTAAACAGTGAAAAATCTTTACTCGATTTCCTTAGAAAGGAGGTGATCCAGCCGCACCTTCCGATACG
>DAVZKO010000132.1:0-6351 GCA_052272205.1 Schaedlerella sp.
CTTTTCCTGCTGCCTCATATATTGCTAAGTCCGTGCCACTTGCACATATCGGATTCGGATTGGCAGTATTTACAATCACATCTGCTTTTACTTTTGTTATATCGTTGCGAATTATCTTAAATGGCATCGTAGCACCTCCCTACCTATTTTCCTTAATATATATACCTCATCACTCAGCGTACTTTTCGATCCAAAGAATACAGTCAAAACGTCTGATTACTGTAAGTGGTAATATAACATCTCCATATTAATGTGGTTTATATACCCCGGTAAGCTTATCTGCTATTGCCCATATCAGGTCTGCTTTCTGATCTATTTTCGCACTTCTCGTAGCCATTTACATTCCCTCCATAAGGTAATTTATTTTTCCTTGTCATCCGGTACATAGTCAATCAAATCTCCAAAATTACAATCCAACTCTTTGCAGATTTTTTCCAGAACAGACAGTTTCACCGACTCACAGTTTGTCATCTTTGCTATTGTACTGGAACTAAGACCAGTCTTGGCACATAAATCTCCTTTTTTCATTCCATGGTCGATTAACTGTTTCCATAATCCATTATAACTAATTGCCATCCTCTTTTCCTCCGTATAATGTGCAATCAATGCCAAGATTATTTTACCACAAGAAAACTGCTTGTACAATTTGCATTCACAAATATTACATATCTTTTTTCAAATATTGAATATCTTTTTCAATTTATCTATAAATCCTTTGAATTTATCTACTACAGATACTCTTTCCAATTCTTCTCCATAAATCTCTTTTTCGCTTTTAATATTCATAAGTACCCTTCCCATTTACTTCTGATTATCCTTTTTGGGTATAATTCTATTATACTATGTGTCCTATAAAAAGGACATGCTCAAAAGGTATTGGAATGCATAAAGACAAGCAAAAAGAAAAGCGCCCAGACATTTCCTAAGAGGAAACGCTGAACGCTTCAACGATGATCTAATGATCATTTTCAAAGCTGTTACATAATTCCTTCACCTTGCTAAGAAACATGGGATTGATGTGATCATGTGACCATTTATCCCACGGATACCTGACTGTAATGCTTGCGTCGACCCAATCCTCCACCGCGTTTGGTGCAAGGGCTTTCCCGACATATTTTTTCCAGTCTTCCTGAGAGACAGCTACAGTCCCAATCAGATCAGTGCCGATGAGCTGCACCCTGTCACCCTTCTCAAACGAGTTCGGGAGACGGAACATATTTTTCTTCAAAGCTGTCGTATTCGGTGTATTCTCCCAATTCACAACTAAGTACATTGTTGGGATCATCCGCATATCCGACGCCTATATTAATTTCCTTGAAAATCAGCAAATGGTGTATTCCTTTTAACTTTCCGGTCAATTGCGCTGTCTATCGTCATTCTGTGGATGCTTGATACATCTGAAAGAACTCCCTCCTTTATCAGCTTTCCCAGGTTCACCGGCGTATAATCACAGACATTCGCCGCAAGGTTAATATGCTTGCAGTCTTCGCGGTATGGTCCCACATTGTTATGGTCATGTCCGTGGATATTGAGACACCATGGCAGCCCGCATACCGGCTCATGGGATAGCAGTATCTTGTCTGAGATAAACAGCGGTCCTGCATATACCTCATCAAACATGCTGTTATCATCTTTTTTCAGATATGTGGAAGCACCCCGGTCATGGTTTCCCAGGATCAGTATCTTTCTCCGCGCTTTGATCATGGGAATATATTTTATATTTCCCACATCGCCCAAGCATACAAATGTATCGTTGCCCTTCACTTTTGAATTGATCCTCTTGATCTGCTCCTCCGGTGTGATCCAGTCCGGTGCCATCGATCGGCAGTCTTCATCATTGAAGTGCAGATCTGAAAGAATATATATGGAACCGCCATCGGACCACGGTTTAAATTTGTCATACAATGAAGCTATCATTAGTTATTCCGCACCTCCTAAAAAATCATCCCCTTTGCAAATCATTTCATTTGCTTGTATGCTACAAGTATAGCCCCTGACTTTTCCCCTGTCATTCAACGCATAGTATAATGTGTGATGAATGCTTTCATCTCATCGAATTTTCCCCGAATATTCCGGTAAAGATCTCCTCCTTCTGCGTCTCCAAGCTTTTTCCGGAAGAACTGATAAAACTGGTTTTTATTCGTACTTTTCCTAAGCCCTATCAGGATAAGTTCCCCATATTTTTCGCTGGTTCCTCCTTTTAACGATAAATGGCTCCACTCTTGACGAGGGAGCCTCAAAATCTGCATCAGCCTGCGCATCCTTATTTGCTCTTTGAAGCACTGTTATTCGGATTACACTGATTCGCATGGTTGTTCATAAGACGCTTGTGTCCCGAAACAATTCCATGCGCACAGATAAATGAGATACCATGGTCATCCTCGACTTCATCCACATACCAGTAATGCAGCATGAGTCTTCTTTCTGTTTTCTCATTTCCTTTCAGAAAACACATAAATGCGTATTGACCCCAGTCCTTATCATCATAATCGATTAGGATATGAAAAGAGTTATGGCATCCGCAATTACAAGTGACTACGATTTCTTTTTTATCCTATGTCATAAGTACCGACATAGGCTACCTCCTCAAAAAGTTAAAAACGGGAGCATATGAAACCGAACTTCCATGCTCCCATAGTCCACGCATGCATGGACGTATAAGTTTTCTGCAGCCTTGCTTATCGTATAAACCACTTGGGGCAGTGTGTAGCCATTTTCTTCCGAAACATTGAACTTAGACTCAATAAGCAATAACCAAATAACACTTAACAAAAACCATGAACGATATCCTATACCGGATCCAGAATTTGAATAATGTATCTGTTAAGAAGCCTGCACGGAAAAGCATTTTTCGATGATTATACTTCTACTTCAAACTCGAATGTCTGATTGAACTTATCAAGTGCAATCTGCATCGCCGCAATCTCTGCGTCAATCAGCTCATAATCCTTTTTGATCAGGTCCATATCGTAGTTTATGTACTGATATTCCGGAGCTGATTTTCTGACAGAAAACATGCCGGAGCTTACTCTTGTTTTCGGCTGGGTTTTTCTCATCTTGTCAAGCATATCTTTTCTCTTGTTTGACTGAGCCATCCTTACCAGTAGTGCATCAATAGTCATGGACTTGTCACCGGCAATAATCACATTTGTCGCATTCACGACATTGATGGCGTGCTTGATTGCAACGATCTTCTCATCTATTTCGACAATATGTGCCGCCACTGTCTCATAATCATATTCCGGAATCACCGGTTCCTCATCAATAGCAGCTACATAAACATAGCCATCACGTTCTTTGCTGAGCCAGAATTCTTTGTCCTCCTGAAGCTTTCTAAGGACTTTGTTTGCATATGCGGAAGTCATCTTTGCCATAATTTATCTCCCTTCTCTCATCTGTATCGCTTATATATTCTGCAAATAGATTACCATAGAGGGAATCTATTGTCATTTAACTGGTAGTTTAATCCCCTTTGGTTTAAAAATCCATAGTCACGCTGCCGTTTCAAACCTTGCGACCTTGCTGTGTATGGTATCTTTTGTAATCATGCACTTCGTGATATGATTCTCCGCTGAAGGCACATCAAACATGATATCCAATCGGAGTGCATATCCATATCCTGTAACTTATTGCATGCCTCAATAAAAGAAATGTCAAATATCATCGAGTTTAAAGTTCTGTACATCAGCCTATGAAGTTCTATATATTCCTGTATTTTATCTGAAAATATTACCTCTTTATAGTTCATCCTCTCCTCCATCAGTTTTTGAACATTTATTTTCCTACCGCATATTTACACATATCTCTTTTTAGCAACATGATCAAATGCGTTTTCGGGAATAAATATTTTATCTTTTTAAGAGACTCAATATACCAATCCGGGATATCACATTCTTTTAACAGTTTCTCCACTTCCTCTGGCATTCCTTTTCTGGAATACAGTCCTTTTCTAACCTGTTCTTTCATTTCGAAAGCCTGTCCCATCGGATTGTCGCCATAAACATTACTAAGAGATTTGTATAAATACTCATATACATCTTCCCTGCAGGAAATCAACTCCTGAAGAGATTTTCCTTCACCATAAAGCAATTCTGCATTATTTTCCCAAACTCCGGTTCCATGCTGCATTCCCATAATTGCAAGTAAATCACTGAAATTAGGATTATTTACTGTTGCAAGCAATCTACTTAAGTCCGTGTTTCCTGCAATAGCTTCAAACTTGCCATTCTCTTTAGCATACTCATAATAATTACTAATCAATTCCGATGTAAACTCTGTCTTGTCAAAATCTGAAAATTCTAACTGCTCTTTATTATCCTCTATAATAGTTAATATGGATAATTCTTCCAACGTCTTTGCATACTCATCCATGGCCATAGTCATGACCTTTCCCGGATATTCTTTTGCTCTTTCCCTGGACAGCAAAGCTAATTTTACTATCCGAATCTGCTCTGTTTCTTGATATCCGGTACCATTTTCACAAATGATATGCAACTCTACGATATCTCCGTACTTCGCAAAATATTCCTGCATCCATTTTTTAATTAATTCAACCGAATTTCCCGAAACTCGAATCTCTACATTTTTACTCAATGGATACATATTTACAGCATCTATATTGAATCCATCCTTCAAAAAAGGATTACCACAAGTACATATGCCATCCGGCAAATCAATTCCACATTTTGCCCCTGAACTGAATTCTACTTTTTTACACTTCGGACAGTAATAATGCACAGGAAAAGGATTAATATTTGTTGCACCTAAAAGCCAAGCAATCAGTGAAGATCCAATCTGTGCCCCCCTTACTTCAAAATAGATATGATTTGCACTTGCCTCTTCTCGCAATTTCCCCAGAAACCCCATCCAAAGCAAGACCTCATGTCCTTCTAACATCATCTTCTCTGTTTGAAACCTGTTAACTATTTTTACTGGTGGATTCTCTCCGTACAGTAATTTCATTTTACTATAAGCTAATTCAATAATATTATTTTTCATTGCAAATAGGTCCTTTCTCTCATATTTGAAAGTATCGTATTCGCAAGTCAACAGCTCGTCTATACTTACATGCAGCACCTCAGCCAGCTTTCGTATGGTATCTGTTCTTGGTTTTGATGC
Source organism: Schaedlerella sp. (assembly GCA_052272205.1). Lineage (GTDB taxonomy): Bacteria > Bacillota > Clostridia > Lachnospirales > Lachnospiraceae > Schaedlerella. The sequence goes on from DAVZKO010000132.1 coordinate 5,119, forward strand.
ACCATTTTCCCATTTCGATACTGCTTTATCTGAAACACCGACGAGTGCGCCCAACTGATACTGAGACAGGCCACATCTCTCTCTTAACGCACTGATAAAATTTCCAAAACTATAGTCTCTCATGATTATCCTCCGTCACTTGCTAATTCTATTCTACAACGGATTTTCGCATTTTCAATTCAAGTACGTAGAAGAGAAGTAGAGTTTTATATTAGCAACTACCCGTCCCTTGATTTCAAACAACCATCAATATTTTTCCACATTTTAACTCCGTCAGCTATAAAAAACTAAATGTCGAAATCGTCCGGATCAAATCCTGCTTCTTCCAGAGTTTCCCGTCTCTCGTCTTCATCCATTAATTCCAAATCCAATCTGTCCAATCCTGCCATTTCAAGTTCATCGTCCAGTTCATCATCTTCATCAGAATCACCAGCAAAGTCTGAACTCATTTCACGGTCGATATAGTCAAACTGCATTGCCCGCTCCGACATATCAAGTTTGCCATCTCTGTTAAAATCAAACATTCTGTCAAATCCATTTCTCACATCTCTGTCAAAAAATCCCATAATTCATTCCTCCCTCCTTGATTGTTCTCGGTATATAAGTCTAAATACATTTGCGGAAATTGATTTCTCCGTATTAATTTGCTCATTATCTTCATATATAAGCATAGGCATTACATATTATAACATACGTAATACCTCAATTTTATTAATTACACGTTCTATCATGACTTATTATAGCGAAATTGCAAAACTTGCAACTGCTAAATTCCTTATATTCTTTACTTTGATGCAAGACATGCAATAATTACAATAACAACTATTATGACCAAAATTAAAACCGCTGGCTGAGTGAACATCCACCCAAGTACAAGAAAAAGCACCAAAAATCCAATAACCTTTCCAATAGCTTCAAGTCCTGAAAAATCACCATCACACGCTGCTATAACTGAACCGATTAAAAACATTAGAATTGCCGCTAAAATATGCATATGTCCACCTCCATAAAATGATATATCCACTTAGTTTATTTCGTCTTACAACTACCTTGAATGGTATTCTTGATGGTATAAACATAGCAAAATATGTGTCCTATAAAACGGACTCGCCGAAAAATTCCAAGCAAAATTCCAAGCCATTTCCAATCCCCCAAATATTCAAAACAAAAAAAATAGCTGCATATGGCACATCCCAACGGCCGGCTTTGCGGAGCAAAACGGCCGAAATGCGA
>DAVZKO010000133.1:0-6329 GCA_052272205.1 Schaedlerella sp.
CGCTATGATTATCAAAAATTGAATTAAAAACTTCATGTTGAATTACTTTAAACGAATATATTTTCAATCTGATTGACACTCCGGGGCATGTGGATTTCAACTATGAAGTTTCCCGAAGTCTTGCTGCCTGTGACGGAGCTATTCTTGTCGTAGATGCTGCTCAAGGGGTAGAAGCACAGACTTTGGCTAATGTATATCTTGCGCTGGATCACGATTTGGATGTCGTACCTGTTATTAATAAGATTGATCTCCCAAGTGCTGAACCGGAACGCGTCAAAGAAGAAATTGAAGATGTCATTGGGATTGAAGCAGAAGATGCTCCACTGATTTCTGCAAAAACAGGTCTGAATGTGGACGATGTCTTAGAAGCTATCGTAGAGAAGATACCTGCTCCGACAGGTGATGTGAATGCACCTCTGCAGGCACTTATTTTTGATTCGCTTTACGATTCTTATCGTGGAGTGATTGTATTCTGTCGAATCAAAGAAGGCAAGGTTCGTAAAGGAACTCCGATTAAAATGATGGCAACCGGAGCCGTTGCAGATGTAGTAGAGGTTGGTTATTTCGGTGCCGGACAGTTTATCCCATGTGATGAATTGGAAGCCGGTATGGTTGGATATATCACTGCAAGTTTGAAAAATGTAAAAGACACACGTGTCGGAGATACAATCACTAATGCAGAAAATCCATGTGCGAATCCACTTCCTGGATACAAAAAGGTAAATCCAATGGTATATTGTGGTCTTTACCCTTCCGATGGAGCCAAGTATCCTGATTTGAGAGATGCTCTGGAAAAGCTTCAGTTAAACGATGCAGCTTTACAATTTGAACCGGAGACCTCTATTGCGCTGGGATTTGGATTCCGCTGTGGTTTCTTAGGGCTTTTACATCTGGAAATCATTCAGGAGCGTTTGGAGAGAGAGTATAACTTGGATCTGGTTACAACCGCACCGAGTGTAATCTATAAAGTTCACAAAACAAACGGGGATCTGATCGAGCTTACAAATCCTACGAATCTGCCGGATCCATCAGAAATTGATTATATGGAAGAGCCTCTCGTAAAAGCTGAGATTATGGTAACTTCCGAATTCATCGGAGCAATTATGGATTTGTGTCAGGAACGCCGTGGTATCTATCAGGGTATGGAATATATCGAAGAAAAGAGAGCGGTACTGACTTATCATCTGCCACTCAACGAGATTATTTATGATTTCTTTGATGCATTAAAATCCCGTTCCAGAGGATATGCTTCCTTCGATTATGAAATGCTTGGTTATGAGCGCTCAGAACTTGTCAAACTGGATATTCTGATCAATAAAGAAGAAGTGGATGCGCTTTCCTTTATTATTCACAGTTCAAACGCATACGAGCGTGGACGTAAGATGTGTGAGAAATTGAAACAGGAGATCCCGCGTCAGATGTTCGAGATCCCAATCCAGGCTGCGATCGGCGGAAAGGTAATTGCCAGAGAGACGGTCAAAGCAATGCGTAAAGATGTTCTTGCCAAATGTTATGGCGGAGATATTTCACGTAAGAAGAAACTTCTTGAGAAACAGAAAGAAGGAAAGAAACGAATGCGTCAGGTTGGAAATGTAGATATCCCTCAGAAAGCATTCATGAGTGTGTTGAAGCTGGATGAAGATTAATATGAAAAGAGAGTTAGAACTATACCTTCATATTCCTTTCTGTGTCCGCAAATGTAACTATTGCGACTTTTGTTCCGCAAGCGGAACACAGGAGGAACAGAATGCTTATGTACAGGCAATGTGTCAAGAAATACAGCGCTATAAAGAATTTGCAAAATCATATGAAGTAAAGACGGTATTCCTCGGAGGAGGGACACCGTCTCTTTTAACCGGTTTACAGATGGAACAGCTCTTCCAGACACTGCACGATATCTTTACCATTCATCCGGATGCGGAAATTACAGCAGAAATGAACCCGGGAACTGTGGATTTAGAAAAACTGACTGCATATAGACATGCCGGAATCAATCGTGTAAGTATCGGTTTACAATCGACCGAAAACCGAGAACTACACATGTTGGGAAGAATCCATACGTATGAGCAGTTTTTAGATACATGGAAACTTGTAGAAAAAGCAGGATTTAAAAACAGGAATATCGATTTGATGTCTGCTCTTCCGGGACAAAGCATAAAAAGCTGGGAAAATACTCTGAAGAAAACATTAGCACTGAAACCGGAACATATTTCTGCCTATAGTCTGATTCTGGAAGAAGGCACGAAGTTTTATGACTGGTATGAACAGGGTCGATTTGATGAAGGGGAATGGAAACTTCCGTCTGAAGATGAGGAATATGCAATGGGCGAATTGACAATCCAGATGTTAACCGCTCATGGGATGCGACGGTATGAAGTATCCAACTATGCCTGTCCCGGAAAAGAATGCAGACATAATCTCGGATACTGGAATAGAGAGGAATACTTGGGAATCGGAGCAAGTTCGGCTTCTCTGATCACTTTGGAAAATCCCCCTATTAAAACACGTTCCTCTATCGAATCCGATATTTTAAGCGATCCATCACAGATACGATATAATCACGTGAGAAATCGCAGAAATTATATCGAATTGATCCGACAGGGCAAGCCGATTGAGATTGACAGCGAGATATTAACGGCGGAAGCACAGATGGAGGAATTCATGTTTCTTGGTCTTCGAAAGACAGATGGAATTTCAAAAGAACATTTTTACAAGACCTTTGAGAAAACGATCGAAGAAATCTACGGACCTGTAATTCAAAAACTGGAAAAAGAAAATCTGGTTGATTGCAAGCGAGATAAGATAACTCTTACGTCTCGCGGAATGGATATCAGTAACTATGTATTATCCGAATTCTTGCTGACCTAAATGGAGATACTACTATTATAGATATCGCTTATAATAAAATTATCACATGGTATGCTTGAAGCCTTTTTATCGTACATCTTCGGTAAAAAGGCTTTTCATTTTGCACGATAAAATCCGGCTGTTTTGATTTCTATAAAAAAATGAGAAACAGTGTTGACAAACAGAAATCAAGGTGCTATCTTATTACTTGTAAGGTGTTAGCACTCAAATAAGTGGAGTGCTAATAGCAAAGAGAGAGGAGGTTTTAAGAACTTGGATATAGGATTAACAGACAGACAACACATCATACTCAAAGCAATTATCCAGAATTATCTTGAGACTGGCGAACCGGTAGGTTCAAGAACTCTTTCAAAATCAACCGACTTGAACTTAAGTTCGGCAACCATTCGTAATGAAATGGCAGATCTGGAAGATCTGGGATATATTTTCCAGCCACATACTTCGGCAGGAAGAATTCCTTCGGATAAGGGATATCGATTGTATGTTGATATGCTGATGGCGGACAAAGAGCAAGAGTTATCGGATTTGAAGAGTGTTGTGTTGGAAAAGTCCGATAAGGTTGACAAAGTGCTGAAGCAGGCAGCGAAAGTTCTTGCAAGTAATACCAATTATGCGACAATGGTTTCTGCACCGGTCAATCATAAAAACACATTGAAGTTTATTCAATTGTCTCAGGTAGATCCGGAACAGATTGTTGCAGTCATTGTAATGACGGGGAATGTCATTAAGAACAAGATTATCGAAGTCGATGAAGAGTTAGGCAATGAGACAATGTTAAAGTTGAATATGCTTTTGAATACATCGCTTAATGGTATGTCGATTGAGGAAATCAATCTTGGACTAATCGCCAGATTAAAAGAGCAGGCAGGTATTCACAGTCAGGTGATCAGTGATGTGTTAGATGCCGTTGCGGATATTATTCATGTCGAAGATGATATGGAGATTTATACAAGCGGCGCAACTAATATTTTCAAATATCCTGAACTGAGTGACAAGCAAAGTGCACAGGAGATTATCAGTGCCTTTGAAGAGAAACAACAGCTTGCAGAACTTGTTACAGAGACTCTTTCAAACGAAGAGAACACCGGAATACAAGTTTATATCGGTGATGAGGCTCCGGTCAAGACAATGAAAGATTGCAGTGTTGTTACAGCCACTTATGAATTAGGTGAAGGCATGCGTGGAACAATCGGTATTATCGGACCGAAGCGCATGGATTATGAACATGTAATGAGAACATTGCAGACATTGAAAAGTGAACTGGATACCTTGAATTACAGAGATTCAAGAGAACAGGATGGTGAATAAAGCTGGTGGAGGAAAAGATGAGTCAGGAAGATATGGTAAAAGAAGCAGTAGAAGAAGCTAAAGCAAAAGCTGCTCAGGCTGCTGAAGAAGAGTCCGAAGAAATGACAGACGAAACTGTGGAAACTGATACGCAAAAGGAAGCAGATGCTTCTGAAACGGAAGAGACAGAAGAAACAGAAAAGTCTGGCAAGAAATTATTCGGAAAGAAGAACAAAAAAGACAAGAAAGACGAAAAGATTGAAGAATTAACAGATCGTCTTACTCGTCAGATGGCTGAGTTTGATAACTTCCGCAAACGTACAGATAAAGAAAAGAAACAGATGTACGAAATTGGTGCGAAAGATATCATAGATAAGATTCTTCCGGTCGTGGACAATTTTGAACGCGGACTGGCCGTTGTGTCAGAGGAAGAAAAATCCCATCCATTCATGGAAGGGATGGATAAGATTTACAAACAGCTGATGGCAACGCTCGAAGAAGCAGGTGTGAAACCAATCGAGGCTGTCGGTGAGGAATTCAACCCAGATTTTCACAATGCAGTAATGCATGTAGAAGATGAGGCTGTCGGCGAGAACATCGTTGTAGAAGAATTCCAGAAAGGCTATATGTATCGTGACAGTGTTGTAAGACACAGCATGGTGAAAGTAGCAAACTAAAATTTAGCAAATCAGTAAATTTAGAATGATAAATTAGGAGGACAAATATCATGGGAAAAATTATTGGTATTGACTTAGGTACAACAAACAGTTGTGTTGCCGTAATGGAAGGTGGTCAGCCAACTGTTATCGCAAATACAGAAGGAGCAAGAACAACACCTTCTGTTGTTGCATTCACAAAAACAGGTGAGCGTCTGGTTGGTGAACCTGCAAAACGTCAGGCTGTAACAAACGCAGACAAAACAATCTCATCAATCAAAAGAGAGATGGGTACAGATTATAAGGTAACAATTGATGATAAGAAATATTCTCCACAGGAAATTTCAGCAATGATCTTGCAGAAATTAAAAGCTGATGCAGAAGGATATCTTGGAGAGAAAGTATCTGAAGCTGTTATTACAGTACCTGCTTACTTTAACGATGCTCAGCGTCAGGCTACAAAAGATGCTGGTAAGATTGCAGGTCTTGATGTAAAACGTATCATCAACGAGCCTACAGCAGCAGCGCTTGCTTATGGTCTTGACAATGAAAAAGAACAGAAGATCATGGTATACGACTTAGGTGGTGGTACATTTGATGTATCTATCATTGAGATTGGTGACGGAGTTATCGAAGTTCTGTCTACAGCAGGTAACAACAGACTTGGTGGAGATGACTTCGACCAGAAGATTACAGATTATATGTTGGCTGACTTCAAAGCAAAAGAGGGCGTAGACTTATCTACAGATAAGATGGCACTGCAGAGATTGAAAGAAGCTGCTGAGAAGGCGAAAAAAGAGCTTTCTTCTGCAACAACAACAAACATCAACCTTCCATTCATCACAGCAACTGCTGAAGGTCCAAAACATTTTGATATGAACCTTACAAGAGCAAAATTTGATGAATTAACTCGTGATTTGGTTGAGAAAACAGCAGAGCCGGTACAGCGTGCACTTTCAGATGCAGGTATGACAGCTTCTGAATTAGGTCAGGTACTTCTTGTAGGTGGTTCTACTCGTATCCCGGCTGTACAGGAAGAAGTAAAACGTTTGACAGGTAAAGAGCCTAGCAAATCCTTGAACCCAGATGAGTGTGTAGCACTCGGTGCTTCTGTTCAGGGTGGTAAACTTGCCGGAGATGCAGGCGCTGGAGACATCCTCCTTCTTGATGTTACTCCACTGTCATTGTCTATCGAAACAATGGGTGGTGTTGCTACAAGATTGATCGAGCGTAACACAACAATCCCAACAAAGAAGAGCCAGATTTTCTCTACAGCAGCAGATAATCAGACTGCAGTAGATATCAACGTTGTACAGGGAGAGAGACAGTTCGCAAGAGATAATAAATCCCTCGGACAGTTCAGACTGGATGGAATTCCTCCGGCTCCACGTGGAATCCCACAGATTGAAGTTACATTCGATATTGATGCAAACGGTATCGTTAATGTATCCGCAAAAGACCTTGGAACAGGTAAGGAACAGCATATCACAATTACAGCTGGTTCTAACATGTCCGATG
>DAVZKO010000134.1:0-6312 GCA_052272205.1 Schaedlerella sp.
AATTCTTGTCATTTCATCTCCATCCATTTCAACGATTGGTGTAGTCATCTTGATTTTTGCCATTTTCTCGTCCTCCTGCATTTGCCTATTCTCAATTATTCTGAAAAAAATATATATCGGAAACTCTGATTTTAATTTTCCTCATACCCTTGTTTTCTTAAGTTTTGAATCACATGTATAATATGTTCGTTTGCAAGCTGTTCTGCCAAGTCTGCATCTTTGTCTTTGATCGCACGCAAAATCTGTTTGTGCTCACGAATTGATTTTCTCGCACGTTCTTCCGAGACGATTGATGATTTTCTCGCACGTTGTACAAATTTGTGAAAATCTATCATTGTTCGACTCAAGATACGGCTTCCGCTTGCTTCATATAATATTGTATGGAATTTACCGTCAAGTGCGGTCACCTGCTCTGCATTACTTTTTCCTTCCTTTTTGATATGAAATTCAGAAAGTAAAACAATCTCTTCCAGTTTGTCCAACTGTTCTTCGGTAATATTCTCAGTTGCCCAGCGTGCACACAACCCCTCCAACATAGAACGGATCGCATAGATATCTTTGACATCTTTAGTGGATATTCCGGTTACATACGCTCCTTTATTCGGCACAATCGTAACCAGCCCTTCTAATTCCAATTGTCTTAACGCTTCACGAACCGGTGTACGGCTAACCCCAAGTTCTTTGCCGATTGTATTTTCTCTTAGCTCATCGTGTTCCTGATATTTCCCTTTGATAATATCTTCTCGTATCTTCTGAAATACACGACTGCTTAAGGAATGGTCCTGATAATCTTCCATTATTCTTTGTTGCCTCCCAAATTACAGTGTAATATGTAATTCCTCACATATACTATCTATTTTGTCAACTAATTCCTCATCTGTCAAGACTGTAACTCGACCTTCGTCATATTGTTCGTCAACCCACGCCTTTAAAGTAGTAACCAACTTGGAAGTTTTATCAACCTGGTGCTCTTTCGGAAGTTTATAATATGCATTGATCCAATATGCAATTCCTGCCACACCGGAAGTATTGGATACAGAAACCAATGCAGGTCTGTTCAAGAATTTATCTGTATCAAAGATATTATAAATTTCTTCGTTTTTCAGCATTCCATCTGCATGGATTCCAGCTCGTGTTACATTAAAATTCTTTCCGACAAATGGTGTTCTGGATGGAACTTTATAACCGATTTCTTTCTCATAGTACTCTGCTAATTCTGTAATAACCGTTGTATCCATGCCATCCAATGTGCCGCGAAGTTGTGCATATTCAAATACCATTGCTTCAAGAGGAGTATTTCCTGTACGTTCTCCGATTCCAAATAAAGAGCAGTTTACTCCGGATGCCCCGTAAAGCCATGCCGTTGTCGAATTGTTAACTGCTTTATAGAAATCATTATGTCCATGGAACTCAATCAGTTCGCTTGGGACTCCGGCATGTGCCATCAGTCCATAGATGATACCGGGAATTGATCTTGGGATTACCGCTCCCGGGAAATTGACTCCATATCCCATCGTATCACACACACGAATCTTAACCGGAATCTGATACTCTTCCATCAATTTCATCAATTCCAAACAGAACGGAATAACAAAACCGTAGATATCTGATCTTGTAATATCTTCCAAATGACATCTTGGTCGAACACCGGTCTCCATACATTCACGTACGACTGATAAATAATGTTCCATCGCCTCACGACGTGTCATCTTCAATTTATAAAAGATATGATAATCCGAACAACTTACCAGAATTCCAGTTTCTTTTAATCCAATATCTTTGACAAGTTGAAAATCCTTTTTACTTGCTCGAATCCAACTTGTAACTTCCGGGAATTTATATCCTTTTTCCAGACATTTATAAACGGCATCTCTATCCTTTTTACTATAGAGGAAAAACTCACTTTGACGAATCTTTCCCTGAGGTCCGCCCAGACGATGGAAGTAATCATAAATTGTTACGATCTGCTCTGTTGTATAAGGCGCACGAGATTGTTGTCCGTCTCGGAAAGTCGTATCTGTGATCCAAATTTCTTCCGGCATATGATGTGGAACGATTCGGTCATTGAAGGCAATCTTCGGAATCTCATCATAGTGAAACAAATTACGAAAGACATTAGGTGTTTCCACATCTACGAGTGGATACATATGTTCTTCCAGCTCTAAAAGGTTCGTCTGTTTATTCATGAATACTTTTCTGTTTTCCATTTGTGCGTTCCTCCAGTTATTATTCAAAATTCACATTACAGTTTCATCAAGATACAACATTGATCCGGTTGTGTATTGATGGAACGATAATGCCCTACTCATTGGATGTATGTACTCTTGTATGTTTACATCCTTGTATAATTGTATACAACCATACAACTTTTGTCAATACTTTAATTCGATAAAGTTATAAAATCTTCTGTTCTCACTTTTTCAGCCTACTGATATCTTATACAAATCTTTATCTGTTATAAAAAAAGAAACCAAAGCAAAACTTTTTTTGTCCTGCCTTGGCTTCTTTTTATTTTCTTTCTATTATTTAATTACACGAACTTTCAATACGCCATCAATTGCATTCAATTTTTCTTCCAATTCGGCTGTTACATCCGCTTCCACATCAATCATAACATATGCATACTCTTTACGGCTCTTATTTGTCATCTGGGAAATATTCATATTCTCCTGAGCAAGCAGGGCTGTAAACTGACCTAACATGTTTGGAATATTTTTGTGAAGAACCGTGATACGATTTCCACCTTCTTTTACTCCCATGTTACAATCCGGATAATTTACTGAATGCGTAATATTTCCGTTTTCCAAATAATCACGTAACTCTTTTGCAGCCATCACTGCACAGTTATCCTCTGATTCTTCCGTTGATGCTCCGAGATGAGGAATTACGATTGCCCCTTTCACTCCAGCGATTTCCGGAATCGGGAAGTCTGTTACATAGCGTTTTACGCTTCCGTTTTCCAATGCCTCAACCATAGCCTCTGTATCAACAAGCACATCTCTTGCAAAGTTTAATACAACTACATTCTCTTTCATCAGCTTAATAGCTTCTCGGTTGATCATCCCTTTTGTACTGTCCAGTGCCGGAACATGAATCGTAATATAATCACATTCTTTATAAATCTCATCTACTGTTTTCGCATGATAAATGTTTCTGGAAAGTTTCCATGCAGAATCAACAGAAACATATGGATCGTATCCATATACTTCCATTCCAAGATGCACTGCTGCATTGGCAACCAGTACACCAATTGCTCCAAGACCGATCACTCCGAGTTTTTTGCCTTGGATTTCCGTTCCTGCAAATGCCTTTTTCGCTTTCTCTGCAGCCTTTGCCAAATCTGCATCTTCTTCATGTTCTTTTACCCAATCGATACCACCGATCACATCGCGGGATGCAAGAAGCATACCTGCGATTACTAATTCTTTTACACCATTCGCATTTGCTCCCGGAGTATTGAAAACAACAATACCTTCGTCCGCGCATTTCTCCAGCGGAATGTTATTTACTCCGGCTCCGGCACGTGCAATCGCTTTTAAGGATGTCGAAAACTCCATGTCGTGCATTGCCGCACTACGAACCAGAATAGCATCTGCATTGTCAACAGTTTCTGTTTTCTGGTAAGCTTCATCAAAGATATTCAGACCAATCTGTGCGATTGGATTTAAGCAATGATAATTATACATCTTACAAGTTCTCCTCTTCAAATTTCTTCATGAATGCAACAAGTGCCTCAACACCTTCATATGGCATTGCATTGTAAATACTTGCGCGCATACCGCCAACTGTTCTATGTCCTTTCAGATTCTCAAGTCCTGCTTCTTTTGCTTCTTTTACAAATTTGGCATCCAAATCTTTGTCACCTGTTACAAACGGAACATTCATCAAAGAACGATCCTCTTTTACAACAGTTCCTTTGAAGAGTTTACTCTGATCCAGGAAATCGTAAAGCAATTTTGCCTTCTTTTCATTTCTTTCCTTCATCACTTCAAGGCCGCCCATCTTTTTCAGCCATTTGAACACTTTTCCGCAAATATAAATTCCATATGCCGGTGGTGTATTGTAAAGAGATTTTGCATCTGCCTGTATTTTATATTTCAACATCGTTGGTGTGCCAGGCAGTACATCATCACGGATCAAATCTTCACGAATGATCACAATAACTGTTCCGGCAGGTCCGATATTTTTCTGGACTCCACCATAAATCACACCGTATTTACTTACATCAACTGGTTCAGATAAAAAGCAGGAGGAAACATCAGCTACCAGAATTTTGCCTTTTGTATTTGGAAGTTCTTTGTATTTTGTTCCATAAATTGTATTGTTCTCACAAATATATACATAATCTGCATCTTCATCGATTGGAAGATCTGAACAATCCGGAATATAAGAAAATACTTTATCTTCGGACGAAGCAATTCTGTTTACCTTTCCATATTTTTCTGCTTCCTGTGCCGCTTTCTTTGCCCACTGACCTGTGATAATGTAATCTGCTACACCATTTTTCATCAGGTTCATAGGAATTGCTGCAAACTGCTGTGAAGCTCCGCCCTGCAGGAATAACACTTTATAATTATCCGGAATTCCCATCAAATCACGCAGGTCTGCTTCTGCTTCTGTAATGATTTCTTCGAAAGGTTTCGAGCGATGACTCATCTCCATAACAGACATTCCTGTTCCCTTGTAATCCATCATTTCATCTGCTGCTGCCTGAAGCACTTCCTCTGGAAGCACAGCCGGTCCGGCTGAAAAGTTATACACTCTGCTCATTTTTTGTTCCTCCTAAATTTGCTTTTATTTCTATTTCATATCATCTTCGTCAAATGCATCACTGATTGCATTGCCCGGTGCGACCATTGGCCATACTTTATCATCGCAGTCAATCTGACAGTCGATCAATACCGGTACATTTGCTTTTAATGCCTCTTCGAAAGCTGATTTGAACTCTTCTTTTGAAGTTGCGCGGATACCTTTTGCACCCATCGCTTCTGCAAGTTTTACAAAATCAACACCATCATTTAACACCGTTGCGGAATAACGTTCCTCGTAGAACAAATTCTGCCACTGACGAACCATACCTAAAACATGATTATTAATTACCACCTCAATGATTGGTATCTGATGTCGTACTGCTGTTGCAATCTCATTCATATTCATACGGAAACATCCGTCTCCTGCAATATTAACAACCGTTTTATCCGGGCATCCTGTTTTGGCACCAAGAGAAGCTCCAAGTCCATATCCCATTGTTCCAAGACCTCCGGATGTGAGAAGTGTTCTCGGCTCTGTATATTTGTAGTATTGAGCCGCCCACATCTGATGCTGTCCTACTTCTGTTGTAATAATTGCCTCGCCGTTTGTCTGACGATAAATTTCTTCTACAACAAACGGACCGGTCAGTCCTTCCTCATGATATTTCAACGGATACTGCTCTTTATATTCCTGGATTTTTTCCAGCCATTCTGTATGCGACTGTTGCTGCAGTTTTGCGTTTATTTTACTCAGCACCTCTGCAATATCACCTACAACTCCGGCAGTAATAAGTATATTCTTATTCATCTCTGCCGGATCGATATCAATTTGAAGAATTTTGGCATTTTTTGCAAACGTGGCGGTGTTACCGGTTACACGGTCAGAGAAACGTGCTCCGATCACAACCAGCAGGTCACATTCACTTACCCCATAATTCGATGCTTTGGTACCATGCATTCCAAGCATGCCGGTATACCGCTTATCAGTTCCCGGAAATGCACCCTTTCCCATAAGAGAATCCGTAACAGGTGCATCCAGCAAATCAACGAACTGTTTTAATTCCTGATCTGCATTGGAGATCACTGCACCTCCACCTACGAAAACAAATGGTTTTTCAGACTCTTCTATCATGTGAACCGCCATATCGATATCCTGTTCACTGATTTCCATTTGTGTTTCTTTTTCGTTGCTGATTTCTTCTTTTATATATTCTGTTTTTGCCGCTGTGACATCTTTTGGAATATCGATCAGTACCGGCCCCGGTCTTCCACTTTTTGCAATGTGAAATGCCTTACGGATTGTCTCTGCCAGCTTTGTAACATCTTTTACAATATAATTATGTTTTGTGATCGGCATTGTAATACCGGTAATATCGATCTCCTGAAAACTGTCTTTACCAAGCAGTGATACTCCTACATTACAAGTGATTGCCACCATCGGTACCGAATCCATATACGCAGTTGCAATTCCTGTCACAAGATTGGTAGCCCCCGGTCTACTGGTAGCCACATACCCCGACTTTGCCGGTAGCTCTTGCATATCCATCCGCTGCATGGGAAG